>JSZA02000178.1 GCA_000785145.2 Candidatus Thiomargarita nelsonii | reverse complement strand
TAGAACCGGTGACAAAATGAGGACAAGTTGGTGATTCCACCGCTTCTTGCATATAGCCAACCACGTCAAATTTATATTGAGGTAGGCGGGTATTTTGAAATTCATCTAGGAACATGACTATGGTGCTGTCATTATCATCTGATACTCGACGTGGATGATACAGTGCCGTATGTTCCGGCATGGTAACCTGCTGTTGTAAAAGAGTCTTAAGCAAATTCACTGATGGTGCCAGTTCACCAATCAGTGCTCTTTGTTGATGGATAAAGGCGATTAATTGTTCACGTTCAACCGTTTCCTTTGATAACATCTTTGGGTCGCGAAAACGAAATGCTACATACCAGCGTATGAAGTTTTCCACGTATTGAGTCGAAAACTGCCAGTCATCTTTAAAGGTATCCGGAAAACTATAAAATACGGGTACCACCGCTTGTGGATCTTTATGATCTTGCTCAAAAAAGAGTCGATTCACAACTCGCTTAAAAATTTCGGTTTTGCCCATACGACGCTGTCCTAATAACACCGTAGAACTGGTACGACGAGTTTTCGCTTTTAGAGCTGTGTGGTAGAGATAGTCTAAATATTCTTGACGATCGGTATAAATTTCTTCCGCTACTAAGGGTTTGATTACCCAGTTGGGTGAACTCATAATCATTTATACCTGTTTAGTTGTAAATATAATAAGATAAAATATTGTGGCTGCCACTTTTTTAGGTTCAATACCCGCTTGAGAGCAGGCTTTTTCATTGACTTTAAGAGCAAGCACCCACTTTAAGCTTATTAGCCATTGGGTGGCTTTCGTGTTGTTGAAAACAAAGCCGGTGAAATCGGCAATTCACTGGGCTTAATATAATGAAAAAACTTCCGTCGGAAATGTCAAAACCTAAAACCAGCTTTGTTTTGATTTATCCTTTTTTAAAATTTAAGACTCACCTTGGATTGAGGGTTTGATCTAAATTATCATAAGCTGCGACACTTAATAGAAGTACAGGGTGGATACAGTTTGGTGATAAAAAAATCCTCACCGCTAATCCCTGTACTCAATTGAAAAAAAACCAAACAATCACAATTTATAACGGAGTATAGCTACTGAACTTCAAAAGCTCCAAGATCAACCCCACCACCAACAATCCGCTGATTACCATCAAGATCAACTTCAACATCAACCACACTATCATCACCGACATCAATCGCCGGAGAATCGGAGCGTAAATGGAAATCACCATTTTCAGCATCTACAAATCGAGGATCGCCCATGATGAAGTGAGTACCCAAATCAACCCCACCAGTCATATCATTGACAAGGGTATAATCTATACGCAAGCTTCTTTCTGACGCGATGTCGTTGGGTTCATCAGCAGCTTGATTTTGAGCAAAAATACTGTTTAGAATCGTGCCGCTGCCATAAAATGCTCCGCCTGAAGATGAGGCGGTGTTATTGGCTAGGGTGCAGTTGATGAGAGTGCCATAAGATACAGCACCACCATGCTTAGCAGTGTTGTTGTTAAAAGTGCAGTTGGTAATATTGCCGCCAACAACAGCACCACCAATAGAATTAGAACTATTATTGGAAAAAGTGCTATTGGTAATATTGCCCGAACCAGAAACTGCACCACCAGAATTGGCACTATTACTGGTAAAAGTGCTATTGGTAATATTGCCCGAACCAGAAACTGCACCACCACCATAATTAGAAGCACTATTATTGGAAAAAATGCTATTGGTAATATTGCCTGATTCATAAACAGCACCACCATGATAATGAGCACTATTATTGGAAAAAGTGCTATTGGTAATATGGCCTGATTGATAAACAGCTCCACCATAATTAGAAGCACTATTATTGGAAAAAGTGCTATTGGTAATATTACCAGAATTATAAACAGCTCCACCACCATCACTCTCATAACCAGTAACACTATTATTGCTAAAAACACAATTAGCAATACTTACCTTCCCATCACCATAGATTGCGCCACCGTTGTTGCCATATCCAGAAATCTTCCCATTTATAAAAGACAACCCCTCAATAGCCACAACACTAGCAGACACAGTCAAAATCCGTCCCTTCTCCTCACCATCCAAAACAGTCAAAGCAGGATCATCACTCCTATTTTCAAAACCACTATCCCAACCACCAGAAATTTTTAAACCATGCTCAAAGCTTTTATTGCTGGGAATAGACAACCCAGTACAATTATAAGTCCCAACCTCAACACGAATCTCATCCAAATCCTGAGCCGAATTTATAGCCATTTGCAAACCATTACACCGTTCTCCGATTTATGGACAAACATCACCACGGTTCGGTTTCTGCTTCAACCAAGCTGGTTGCTTCTGGAAATCCAGAAGCAGAGCCGTCTTGTCCGCAGACGTTGATTTACTTCGTTACTTCGTTTCCGGGGAACTCCCGGTATTTTAACTCAGTATCAACCCGATTGATATAAAAGGTTTTTCAAATTAATAGCCGCGTTTAAATCTCGGTCTTGTTCATGACCACAAGCAGAACAATAGTAAATACGCTCAGATAACTTGAGTTTTTCTTTCTTCTGCCCACAGTTGGAACAGGTTTTAGAAGACGGGAACCACCTATCAGCAATCAAAAGATAATTACCTTTGAGTTGAGACTTGTACTCAAGCTGCCGTCTAAATTCATAGAATCCCAAGTCGGCTATGGCACGAGATAACTTCCGATTCGATAACATTCCTTTCACATTCAAGTCTTCAATCACAATGCCACCGAATTGGTCGGTTAGATAGCTGGTTAGTTTATGAAGCGAGTCTTGCCTCACGTTTGTGATCTTGGCATGTAGAGAAGCTATTTTAAAGCGAAGTTTATGTCGATTATGCGAACATTTGACTCGGCGTGACAAGGAACGTTGCATTCGTTTCAACTTCTTCAGAAAACATTTTAAAGGTTTAGGAGCTTCAAAAGTCTCTTCATTTGACAAAGTGGCAAGAGTTTTAATTCCTAAATCAACACCTACACCGGCTTGGCTATCGCATGAGTTAGGTGCTTGATATAATTTCACATTAAGACTGACGAACCACTTATTTGCAACACGCGATACCGTTGCACTTATGACCTTCCCAGAGAAGCGCAATGCTTCTCGCATTTTGACCCAACCAAGCTTTGGAAGCTTTATTCGCTTTCCATCAAGCTTAATGTGGTCATTACCGATATAAAAACTATCATGATGACCTTTTTTCTTGAATTGAGGATAACGAGAACTAGCTTGAAAGAAACGATTGAATGCCGTTTGAAGATGAATGAATGGTTGTTGACTCGCGTATTTCGTCACATCATACATCCAAGGAAATTCAATTTTTTTAATGGCATTGAATGATTTTTTTAGTTCAAAAGCTTTCGGTTTGAACCCCGATTTGTATTGACGATTCCATTCTTCTAATGCCCAGTTCCAAGTAAAGCGAGCAATACCACAAGCTTGTTTGAAATATTGTTCTTGTTTATAATTTGGGTCTAAACATATCTTGTGACTCAGTTTGATTTCCATTAGATAATTCCTCTTGTGAATCACAACTAAAATTTAATTTTTTTGAATAATACAATACACCTAAAATTATTAGTTGTCAATAGGAAGTAAAATACTTGATTGTCAATATTTGTCAATATAATGTTGAGCTGTTATCAACCCCTTAAAAGTGCCATGCTCACCAAATCTCAACTCACCAAAAACCTTAATAGCCCCCTCAATTTGCCCCGTATTGCCCTGAGCATCAATCACTTGCACCTTAAATTCAGCAAAGCCGCGATCAGAGGGAGTACCTTGAATAAGTCCAGAACTCGCACCCAGCGTCAAACCTTCAGGCAACGCACCCTCACTCAAACTAAACTGAAAAGGAGCAACCCCCGTACTAGGCTCCAAAGCAAAACTATAGCTACGTCCAATCATCCCATCAGGGAACACACTATCACCAACCACAATATCAACCGGCTCGGCTTCAGCGGCAAAAATAAAAGAAATAGAAGTGATCTCAAAATCATCAACAAAAAAACGCCCAGACTGAAACCTCGCCGCAGAAAACACATACTCCCCAACCGGAATAACCGGCAAATTGTCTAACTGCAAAATCACAGACGAACCAGTAGCCAGCTTATCCACCGCATACGGAACAAAGTCTAAGACAAAGTTTTGCGGAGTCAAAAAAAACAAAGACTCATCAGGCAAAGTCACAGCGACATAAATATCCGCCTCATCTGACCAATCTTCACTCAGAGTCAGGACTAAATTGTCCCCAGGAATAAATCGCGACTGATTTAGCGACAGCTCAATCGCAGACGCAGCGCTAGAAAAACACAATAGTAGTAAGCTTGAAATGCAAACCTTAAAATATTTCATCGTTTAAAATACCTCGTTATAAGTTATCTTGCTTTTACCCCAGTCACCTGAAAAGTCATCGGCTCAGATAATGGCTCATATTGGATATCGGCTTCATAATGCAAGTCGTCACCAAACTGATCAAATATTTTGATACAGGGGATGTGGAAATTGCCGTTTTCGTATTACTCCTATGGATAATAGGCAACCAACCCCTCATTCAAATCAGCCATTGCCCCCGAAAACGAAGACAATCCGATTGCAATTAAATGTACAGTGCGGCACCTAAGTTTTACCATTGTATTTACTCCTCTAAGTTAAAAAAATTAATCGACTTGCCCCAATTATGAGTGAGACGTTTAATCAAGTTTTAATGAGCCACACACACACCAACGTCCAATCAAGCACCAATAACAGAGACTTATACATTATTAGACGACGTTTAAAAAAAAATGTGAGGATCAATTTTTTATATCAGTACGATTAGCAGTCAACGCCTATATTTTAAGTGCATAAATCTAACACAAAAGTACATATTTTTTACAACTCATTAATAATTGGCGCCGCTATTTCCATGAGCAGCGTAACGACACAATGCCATATTAAATCACGGTTTGTAGGGGCAATCCTTAAAATTTCTCGATTAAATAGGTTTTATGCCAAGAAAATTGAGCCGCTGGATTTTCATTGTGAACTGTTAATTCTCCATTATGCATTTCAGCAATCATATAATAACCATCTAGCGAATTGTCGAAAATATAGGCTCGATTAACCAGCAAACAAGCCTCAAACAGTTGAGCCATTGTCCTTTTATAGCGTGGCGTTATCTTTTCTTCAGGCACACCATGACCGCCTATTTTTTCACGGTTTTTGACACGTTCTTTGTTGATGTCAGGGTCTTCAACCCCAATAAAGTATAGATAAGTTCTATAACCAATATTTTTGGCTCGCTGTAGGAATTCTAAATGGGAGTAATGTGACATAACACTTTCATAAGTCATGGTTTTACCTTCAAGTAGCAATTGTTCTCTCTGTTGTACCGCAGCTTGTTGAGCTTTCTTTGCACGAGTAAGTTCATCTCCTGCCAGTGTTTTGGCAATTTCGTCTGGATTTATATAAACACCTAAATTTACAGATTTTTTAAGGATGTTATCTGTGAATGTAGATTTGCCAGAGCCATTTGGTCCCGCAACTAACCGGAGTCTTGAGTTATTCATATTAATTACTCCTATTTGTCTAGCTGCTTGAGTGGTTCAGTATGACCGTCAGGATAAACCCATACAATCTGACCGTTTTGAAATTCTGTGACACGAAATCCGTGCTTTTTGGCTTTCAAATAGGCTTCATGACCAGCTTCCCAAGCAATGGCACACAATTGTTCTGTGGTCAAATCTTCGATATTTTTGCCAGCTATGTTATTTAAATCTACGGGCATGTTCATAATTTGGTCCTCAAAAATAAAATACTGGTTTAACAATGGATTTAAAAGAGCTGATTCTAATTTTATTTAGCATGCCTCGTTTCCGCCTCTCAGTTGTTACCGAGAGGCTTAAAATGGGATTAGCGTTATTTCGGTTTGACTCCAGTCACCTGAAATGTCATTGGATCAGATAATGGCTCGTATTGCATATCGGCTTCATAGTGCAAGTCGTCATCAAATGGACCTTTGACTTTGACACAGGGGATGTGGAGATTGCCGTTTTCGTAAACGGTCCAGCAATTATCGGATGATGTTTGGCCTTCATCGCATTCATCTTCACCAGTGTAAAGCGTTTTAATTTCGCATTCTGATAGAACGCGATTGTAAAAACGGACATCATCAAGTTGTCCGTTTAAAAAATAAGAGTTGGGTGTATCACCACCGCTAGGTGTTCCAATCCTCATGTTCTGTGGTTGACCAAACTCAGTGCCCCAACCACACACATCAGTTTGTGCTAACTGTCCATCAATATACAAGGCAAGACTAGGGCCATCCCAAGTACCAGTCACATGATGCCACTGCCCTGAAGTCATTTCTGCTGTAATAACAATCCTAAAGTTGTATGCTTGATTTCCAACTCCAAATTGTACCGCACCCATTGGATAACTCTGACCACAATCTACTTGTGACGAGCCTAGCACTAGAAGATAAAGGCCTTGTGAATATCTTGTCTCACCGCCATTAGCGATAATATAGGCATTAACATCAGGTACAGCATCATATTTGATCCACAAGGAAACTGAATAAGGAGGAAAATGCTGAACAACTGGCGTATTGAATTGTATATGGTCATTTCCATCAAAGCCATAGGCATTTTGAGGAGTCCCAAATCTATCCTCCGTTAATGTTGCGCCATTCACAGTTCCATTGTTTCCGTTCCCGTTTGCATTCTGCGCGTTCCCCTCGAATGGGTAGTGAGCTATCAAGCCATCACTCAAATCAGCCATTGCCCCCGAAAACCAAGATAATCCGATTGCAATTAAAAGTATAGTGCGGCACCTAAGTTTTATCATCATATTTACTCCTCTAAATAAAAAAAAATTAATCGACTTGCCCCAATTATGAGACGTTTAATCAAGTTTTAATGAGCCACACACACCCTAACGTCCAATCAAGCAGCAATAACAGAGCCTTCTACATTATTAGACGACGCTTAAAAAAAAATGTGAGACTCAATTAAAAAAAACTTGAACCTCGCCCGCTTATTATCTGGATTTTTTGTTCACATATCAAACGGTGAGGCATTATACTAACTAAATTAAAAAGGAGATATCTAGTTTTGTTAATCTGCCCGTCACAGATTCACGCCGATTGCGTTTATGGCACCCAATCCAATTGCAATGGCATCCAAAATGCTTGTTTTTCCGGCAGCGTTGTTGCCGACTAAAACGGTTAATTGTGGATCAGTAGTCTCGTAGAGAACTTGTTCAAATTTTCAATCGTGATGCGACTGACAGAAGGTAGCCTAACCAACTCAAATAGGCGCAAAATACTCTCTTTAGGCTGATAAGATTTAGTAATCTGACTAAAATCAGCATATTTAAATAAACCATCAGAACCCAAGATGAGTGTTCCATCAAGATTAATTGGAATAGCAGCCCCTGAACCAATGCCATCGCCGTTAAGGGCAATCCTTTATGGTTGCCCCTACAAACCGTTATATTTATTATGTAGGGGCAATCCCTTGTGGTTGCCCTTAACGGCGATGGCATTGAGCCCCTGAACCGAGTAGAGGTTTGCGGTATTGATGTTCAATCGCCGACACTTGGACCAACAATGCTATTTTTCTTGTTTTAATTAAATTAAAAAAACACTATTTATTGCAAGGCCATACCTTGTGTTCAGAGTCATACCACAATATTTTCAAGGTGAACCCTTCAAGAATACCAAAAATCCGTTCTTTTCCTGATAAACGCAAAGAAAACAATTCATCAATATCATCTAACTCCAGTTGTTCTAAGCGTTCTTTTACTTGGGGATTAGGACAATCATCCACTTTAACGAGATGACTACCCTCTTCTTTATTGCTCTCAATTTCACCCCAAGTACGAGTTTCAAAGTCTCCTAGCTTTTTTAGAATTTCATGAGACTTTTTTATGTCCATAACATCCCAACTCCAAGTCCCTTCCCAATCTAACAGACTAAATTGCCAGACAGGATAATGTGCTTTCCTTTCAGTAAACTCTTGAAGTTTTTTAGCTTGTTTTTTTGGTTCTACCTGTTTTTGGAAAGCATGTGCTTTTTTTAGTTTTTCCTGTCTTTTGCGATTTTTACGTTCTTCACGAGCCTGTTTTTTGGTATTCCCCATATCTGATGTCCTTTAGTCTTCAATCTCCACTCCATCGCTATATACGGCTTCATAATACTCCGCCATTGATGCAAGGCTAATGACCTTGTTACCCCGTTCACCGGGCAACAAACCCTTTCTGGCTTCTTGCCAAGGACGCTCATTATGGGTTAAATCACTCAACCATTGTGAAGATTTATTGCCATAATCATGTAAAACGGCCAGTACCGTTTCGCGTTGGGTTTCATTTAACCGGTTACCACATAAGTCAGACTGAGTGAGACTAAATTTACCCCGATGGGCTTCATATAAATCACGGACGATTGGGCCATTCGTCCAAGCTTCGATAGATTCTTCAAACAAGGGTTGCTCATCCCAAATCAATGACCAAGCTTGACAGTAATATACCAATTTTTGCAATTTCATAGCGGTTATTGATCCTTTTTCATGCAGGATAAATGCTGCTACATCAAAAACGCTAACCATTTTACACCTCCAGTTTAGATAAATTCATTTTGCTCCAAACCTCTGAGGTTTAGAAGCTGGACAACTATAGCATACTATAGCAAAGCTGTTTAATTTCACTTCACCATAATCAGTCAATTCACACAACAAATTGCTATCATCATTCCGACCAATTTTTCATGCAATTCATTATTTGTCAAATAATTTTTTCACTCATAGATAAATTTTATCATCAAGTATTGACGCAATCCGAGATAGAATTGTTGAGGCAGGATTTGAAGGAGAGCATGGCGTATCTCATCAATAAAGCCAAAAAGGTTTATGCCAGTCACGAAACTCAAGAAGTTAAGTGCTGAGCCATAATTTTTCAGGTATTTTAAAATTTGATTGTCTGAATTTACAAAATTAAAGAATTTACAGAATTAATCTTTTTCTTGCTTTTATCTGAAAATTCTAAAATTCTGATTCAGACAATCAATTTGCTTATTGACTAAACGTTAAAACTTCAATATCTGTACTAATGGCATCGCCACTAAAGGGATGCAGGAGCCTACCCCCAATTTGATAGGCTCCAATCGGCTCAGCACCGCTAAAGGTGTATTCAAAAATCTTGGTTTCAATATCATCACCGGGCAATAAAGTCAGTACTGTATAGGGATCAATCAGAGATATTACAGTGTCGTTAGGTAATTTAACCCAGACTTTTTGTTCAACTTTGGTTTGCTCGCATGATGAGTCGGAGCTACCGGCGCCTTTGATTTGAGTGTTAATGACAACTTTATCACCTGTTACGCGATTGTTGCTGTTGAGTTTAATGTCGATGGTTGGTTGGCAAGGTTGGTAGAGTTGTTGGATTTCTGATTTGGAAAGGGCGCGGTTGTAGATGCGGATGTCGTCAAGAGAGCCGTTGAGAGCGTTGGCTGTAACATCAGCTACCATATCTGCGCCGAATACATTGGTATTGTTCTGAATTCCTCCGGCAGTACCAAAATTAGTAGTACCGGCCGGTAGTTTGATTCCGTTGAGATAAAGTTCATAACTGGTGGCAGTAGATTTATCTTCTCCGTTGTAAATAACAGTCATGTGATTCCATTGACCAATGTAGTCAGTTTCATTCACCGGAACACCCCACTGTGTTGCTCCTCTAAATACTGGATAAATGTACAGTTGCGATTGTCCGGTCGGTTTGTAGAAAACAATAAAAAACTCAGTATCTTGTTTGAGCCGAAGCAAAAAATCACCATTACGTGCCCCCTCATCAACACCCTGATTCAAATTTACCCAGAGCGAGATTGAAAAAGAATCGTTGTCAGAGCCAATTATGTTAGCTTCACCTAAAGCAATCAAATCACCTTGACCATCGAAATTGTAAGCACTATCCGCATTCCCAAGCCTATCCTCAGTCAACGTAGCGCCATCAACTGTCCCATGATGCCCATTCCCACTCTCATCATTAGCATTCCCATCAAACGGATAATAGGCAACCAAGCCATCACTCAAATCAGCCATTGCCCCCGAAAACCAAGATAATCCGATTGCAATTAAAAGTATGGTGCGTAAATGACACCTAAGTTTTACCATCATATTTACTCCTATAAATAAAAAAAATTAATCGACTTGCCCCAATCATTAATCAGGTTTTTTCATCCTTGATTATATAACATCCTTGTAGTTTTAATATAATGAGACATTGAGAAAAACATTCGAGTTTTGGAGAAATAAATAACATATAAAAATAATGTTTTTAAATGACTTCGATCCCACATTCTGCTAAAGCCTCTTTCCAGCCCCACCATTTGCTATCTACCGCTTGTAGAATGGGCGGCTTTTCGGGATGAGCGGCAGACACTGCCACGAATTTACGATCTGAACGGTCAAAATTTTGCAGTTGGGGATGATTGGGAAATTCTACAAAATCTAATTCATCATCCGGCTTGGATGAGAATTTTTTTGAATTTGACTAGAATTTCTTTGGCATTTCTCATCATCTAAACCTTGGATTTGATTTGACGTTGAATCGCCGCTGCCGTCATGGCGGTGAGATCGCCAACTTCATCACCGTTTTGGGGCCAATTTTTTATATTGTCATCCATTTCTAAACGCTTCAGAATTGAACCAGCAGAGCTCATTTCCGCAAAATAAATGGCAGTATCAATGGAACGGATTTTTTGTTCGGCAATACGACGCTGCAAGCGTCGTAGAAAATGCTCCGAATGACTCTCAATGAGCAGTTGAATGTTATGAGGTTGTCCGGTTTCATCCTGTGCCGCAATGGCATCAATAAACAAATCCGCCAGCACCGCTATCGCGACGGGGTGAAGATGAACTTCTGGTTGCTCCAAAATGGTCGTAGAATTGGGGGGGGCATAGAAACATTGTACTAACACCGGTAACACTTGAGATACGCCAAAACCTACGTCAGTCAAATTGACTTGATCGGTTATGCCAAGGCTTTTAACCAAGACTTCATAATCACGTCGCTTGGCAGCGATTGGTTTGACTTCAAAAGTGTCAATTAATTCCATTTTTTTTAACCAATAGGCTACCATGGCTTCAAAGGGTAATGTTTGAGAGCCGGCTCTGATTGGTTTATTTTGGGCCGCTAAGATAACTTCAACTGCCCGTTCGCCAGCCAACGGATTCTGGATTTTCACCCGATTTGAGGTAATATCGTTGGGGTGGATCGCGTAAAGGCCCCAGATAATAGATGTCCTGTAAGCATTTTTCCAACAAGGTTTTCATATCTCGCGGTGACTTGGGATGGAAATCCATAAAAATGAATGGGATGAGGTAAACTGGCTGATTTTGCTGGCACAAGTTGAGAGGTGGTCAAAGAATATTTATCTTGGTTTGGATTATCATGCTCTCGCTTCATTGCAATTGTTAATCCGTTATCAGAGATTTGATAAGACATTTGATAAACGACCAAATCTTGACGCTCGCCGCCCGCTAAGCCAATTTCGCTACTGAATTTAATGGATTTTCCCAATTCAGATTGATTTTTTAGCTTTATTTCATTGGGCAAATGCCATTCTAATTCAAAACCAATCCTTTCATTATTTTGGTGAGCGTACACGACATCCCAAAAAGTGCCAAGCTCTATAGCGGTTTTTTTATCTCCTAGATGAAGTGCCATTCTTCTATCTGGCGATTGGACGGTTTGTTTCAACATCAACAATAATTGATTAATGCTGCTTTTACCAGAACTATTTGATCCGAAAAAGACGGTTAGCGGCGCGAGCCTAATAGGTTGAGTGTTACGCCAAGCTTTAAAATTTCGTATTTGTAAGTGAGTTAACATAGTGTTATAGGTAGAAGTTTGCCATCCCTAAAGCCCCTCAGTTATTACCGAGAGGCTATGGGATTAGCGTTATTTCGGTTTGACTCCAGTCACTTGAAATGTCATTGGCTCAGATAATGGCTCGTATTGCATATCGCCTTCAAAATGTAATTCTTCACCAAACTGATCAAATATTTTGATACAGGGTATGTGGAGATTGCCGTTTTCGTAAGTTACCCAGCAATCATCAGTGGAATTTCCAACTCTTTCAATTCCAATCATGGAAATAGTCTCACCGCCTGATACATAAGCCACTGACGAGTTTGGTGAGACAACTACATCCCTAGCTCCGATTTTCTCCACTCTACCAATTTGAGTATGGAAAGTAGGACTGCTAGGATCAGCGTCAATAACTAACATTTCACTTGGCGTGCCACGACTAGTCACCAAAAGCATCTTACCATCTGGGGTAATAGTGATTGCCCCCAAATCTGTACTCGTTGTTGATATTGTCTCGATTTCTTGATTGAAGGAAGAACTGGCAGGATTACTATCAATAACGGCTATTGAGCCGAATTTTGGGTGAGTAATATAAACCTTCTTTCCATCAGGAGTAATAGTAAGAGATGTACCACCTCCATATGGCTCAAGACTCACTGGTATCGTTGTCATCAATGTTCTAGTCACTATATCAATAACTGAAACGGTGCTATTGTCTCTATTAGAGACATAAGCTCGACTGCCATCAGGAGTGATAGCAATCCCTGATGAACCATTAGCGCCAACAAGGGATATCGAACCAACAACCGTGTGAGTTGCTGTACTTATCACAACAACTTTATTAGATCCTCGAATGGTAACATAAACCTCACTTTCATCAGGTGTTATAGCAATAGATGTCGGGCCATAGGAACTTACGCCGTTGATTGGAATTGTGGTGATAATAGAGTTGGTGGATGTATCAACCACCTCGACACGGTTGCTACCTGAATAGATTTTATCAAAAGGAATATAAGCATACCTCCCATCAGGAGTTATGACTATCTGATGTGGTTCTGGATTGTTTACAAGTGGGATTGTTGCCACTACCGTATTGATTTCGGTATCCACCACCGAAATATTTGTACTCCCGTTCACAACATAAAGTTTGCTACCGTCGGGTGTCAGAGCCATCCATCTCGGTTCATCGACGGCTATTGTGCCAATTTGAGTCAAATTCACTTCCGCTAACACGGAGGGAGGGATAAGCCATATCCCCAATAACAGCACCAAAACTAGATTTATTTTTTTCATTTGCAATCCTCATAAGGTTTGTTTGAAAAGAGTGAATCACTTGATAATAACACTACGAAGGGTTAAAAATCATTAGGGGTAGAATTGCGCCACCCCCAAAGCCCCTATTTATACTCATCCAACACTGATTTACTGACTAAACGTTAAAACTTCAATATCTGTACTAATGGTATCGCCACTAAAGGGATGCAGGAGCCTACCCCCAATTTGATAGGCTCCAATCGGCTCAGCACCGCTAAAGGTGTATTCAAAAATCTTGGT
>JSZA02000174.1 GCA_000785145.2 Candidatus Thiomargarita nelsonii | reverse complement strand
ACTTTTGGCAGATTGTTGTGCATCAATTTCAGCCATTTTATCCCACAAAACTAACGGAATAGCACTGATCGTTTGGTCAATTAACGAGGCATCCAAATAGTCCGCATTTAAGAAAAGTGGTAAATCATCAGCAGTGGCTTCTGCCTTTGCCCAAACGGTTTCAGGAACATGATCTGTAATCGTTTTCATGATTTGATTAACTTGTTTGGTATCATTTTTAAGCGCGTCTCTAATCTCCGTTTGTTCATCAAAATTCGGCGCTATGGCAATCATCAATTCGGCAAATATTACCAATGATGATTGCCAAGTAATACCCCACGACTTAGCACGAGTGATCATATTAATGACGATCTGGTTTTGGATCGCATCGGGAAAACACGGCAGATCGTTCGGATATTTTTCAGCAAGGGAATGTTGTAACTGTTGGACAAATTCGCGCTCTGCCTGTTCTTGAAAAACTTCAAATTGTTCTGGCCTAAGTTTTAACATCTCCTTTTCCTTTAAAAAAATGTTGTGCATTTTGGGGTCAGAGTAACGTTGTTCTACACTAACAAAAAGGTGCGTGGGACGCACCCTACGCGAGCGTAGCTGGCTTAGGGCGCACAATGGTGCGTGGGACGCACCCTACGCTCGCTCCTTTTACCATCTCATTGCCTAGTAGCCAAGCATAGAACGCACCCTACGCTCGCTATTAATATCGGTGCGTGGGACGCACCCTACGCTGGCTATCATTTTTTGTAGATTGTCAACCATCATCGTTGGATATTTCAATCTTTCATAGTTCTCCACCCTTACGTTGTAAGGAATGCAAGTCATTACTTGTATATATGTTTTCATAGAGATCATCAACAACGGAATGCCATCGTTGCGAAAACGCTTCAGCTACGTCAATGGCAAGCCGTCCACTGCCGGGGTTTCGACTGACATCAAGGCAGATAAATGTTTTCGGTGATGCTCCAAGTGCGTCGTGGAGTTTCTCAATATCCTCAGTCTCGTACTCATCTATCGCATTTTCTACTAGCTCAATCCATACTTGCCCTTTGCCATTGAGCACATAGCCTTTCGCCTCATTTTTTTCATCAATCATGCCATTAATACTTTTTATAAAATAAATAACATCTTGATATTTAAGCAAGCGTAGGGTGCGTCCCACGCACCTTTTAAATGTGGTGTATCGTTTATTTGTGCCCAGGACGCACCCTACGCTTGCTATATATTAGGTGATAGCTTGAGCCGGTTGTTTTATTTTATTAGGCTCTGTGTTTTTATCCTACCTGTCGGGGTTGCCCACCCTACATGATTCATCAATAGTACAGCTAATGCTCAACAACGAATAAACACAAATTTCAGGACCATTTTTAATTAAAATAGGGATGTAGGGTGCGTCCTACGCACCGTTGTCGGTACCATTTAATTTAAAATCATTAATGGTGCGTGGGACGCACTCTACACATATCTATTAATATCGGTGCGTGGGACGCACTCTACGCTTGCTACGCTTCCGTTATTATGGGACTAACTCTGCTACCCCCCAACTGTAAAACTCTAACCCTGCGCGATCAGACAACATCTGTCCGATCTCTTCCACTACACGGCGCGTTTGTGCAGCGATACTAGCTGAAGGTGCGTTTTCGCCTTGTAAAATCCATATTGAAGCCTCTTTTCTATCTGCACATAAAGTCACAACATCTGAGAAAAAACGTGGTTCAAAGCCCAACTCTAAGACAATTTCTCTTGCTGGTTCAGCTCGGTTAGCTTTTATACTACCAACGTAACTAGCAGCAAAAGGAAATTGTTTTAAGTGGTATTTCATGTATGTTATTTGATATAACAGTTTTTCAAGAGACTCTGCATACAATGATTCTATTTCTTCCCCATCACTGAAATTGACTATTGGTTCAAATTCGTTACCTTGTAAACTGATTTGGTTAATTAAATAACCATGAGCTGCGATTACGATACTTTCTGGTGGGATTTCTTCCTCCCCAGGCAAAATATATTCCTCATAGTACTTTATTAAAGTGCCAATGTCTGTCTTTGCTTCATTGCGACCAATATCAATTCCACCATGGTTATGACCCATTCGAGATAAATAATCTCGACAAAAAGTGGGGAGTGGATGTCCAATGAGTCGTTCAAACTGCATAATTTCAGAATCCGATGCTCCTTTTATTTTGGATGGAAAATCGGGTTCGTATTGTGAAACGAATTCAATAAAACGCTTCATTTGAATGTCTCCAATAGTTGTGACTGATTTTAATCACACCTCAATCACCGTGGCAAGATGTTGTCAGCATTTCCTTCACAAGCAGGACATGGGTTCATATACTGGCTGCCTGGTGATGGTGAATCAGGATGAGGATTTCCACCCTCACCACGCCATATAACAGAACTACCTTCTACATCATCAAGCAAGCGTAGGGTGCATTAATGCAATGCCAAAAGGTGCGTGGGACGCACCCTACGCTCGCGTAGCTCGCTGTACGAAGAACATAAAAAGCAAGCTAGTACTCCAACTCTTCCCTATTAAGCTCTATATAGCAGCCTGGACAACTGGCTTTGAACTCTTTGGCAGCACCAGACAAATCGTGTTTATCATCTTCAATAATAAATTCTTTGAGATTCCCCTTATCTATCAAACCAGTAATACTTTTGGTAGTTAGCGAGGTGTTATACACATGGAGTTTACAAACTCCCTGAAATCCCTTAGCTGATATTAAGTTTTCAAACAACAGATCATCAACGCCGTCACCAGACAAATATAAACCATCAGCCATATCATAGCGCTTGACATCCAACTTCTGTTCAATAAATGGAAACGCTATTTTATTTTTTAAGGCAAGAGCTCTATCAAAATAGTTACCATAAATACTTAGACGACTTAGTTTTTCTTCTTCTGTCAAATCAGCTTCTAGTCGAAACGAGCTTTGCTCACTCAATTTAATACTTTTACGACCACCACAGTCATACCAAGTACCATATTCACCGATTCCATCAACATAGCTTTCATAAAAACCTATTTTTCCGCTTTTATACCAGCTAACCTCCTTTAAAACACATCCATCATCGTACAAAGCCTCACCCACACAAAAATCACCATCAAACGTATAGGCTAGACCGTAAAACCTTTGCTGACGATATAAGAATGGTTCTTCATCCTCATATCTCTCACCCTCCAGTTCTGAGTCGTCTATTATTGAAATAACCTCAGTGCCTCTAAAGTAATTATCGCAAAATTCACCAATTGCTTTGCCGTTTTTAAACTCAGAAACTTCTTGTCTCACGCCATCTAGCAGAGCATATGCCGCCCCACTAAATAGCTCCCCTTCAAAATAATAGCTCTGATCTTGTAGGGTTAAAGAGTCCTTCTTTACTCTCAACATAATTACTTTCTCCCCGTCAATATATTGATAGGCGGTGTCAGAATTCCCCCGCAATTACTACACGCATGGAAAGCATCTCCTTGCCCTGTTTTTGATGGAGCCACTTTATATGTAGACACTTGAACTCTACTTAAATCAAAGGTATTTAAATCAGTACCTTTAGGAAGTTGGTTAAATACGTCATTAGCAGCCTGCACCTCAGCATGAAACCCTGGCAATCCAGCGTGGAATTCGAATACTCCATCGGACTTGCGAGCAACCTCATCTAAGTGATTTACGATAAGACTCTCAGTATATGGGTGTAGAGGATTGCCAGCAGCGTTATATTGATCTTTCAACAGGTTGATGTACGCATCTCTATCTGAAATAACAAAGGTTCCCGTTTCATTATTTCTAATGACTCCAGGTATATCAGGACTATTTCTTTTGAATCCGAAGCCAGTAATATTTTCAAAGTTCCGACTTGTGATACCAAGATCCGCTATGCCAGCTTTTGACGTAGCAGCCAATGCTTTAAGTTCTCCCTTTGTTTGATTAGCAATCAGTCGGTTTGCACGGTCCTGAACAGATGCATTTAGGTCATCACTAAACTTCTTCGTTTGCTCAAGCACCTCCTCAACCCCTTCTTGAACTTTCTTCCTTTGTTCAACCACCTCCTCAACAATATCTTGTCCTCCCTTCCGTGCCCGTCTCGCTAACCATCCACCCATACCACCAGTCACAGCCCCAATACCAGCACCGATAACCCCATCTATCAGAGCTTCTTTAGCAACTTCCCAAGGCTCAAGTTCTTTACCAGTCAAAGCCGCCAGCGCACACTGTTCAGCGACTGAGGAGACTACGCCACTTAATGCCCCTACTCCCGCGCCGCCAGCAATTGTTGCCGTGACACCCGCTGCAAAAGCACCCTCAACAGCGGCACCAACACCACCACCAACCGCGCCAATAACTCCACCAATCGCGGCTGATTTGGCAATACCCCAACCATCGTACTCTTTTTGTTCGCCTCTTTCAATAGCCTTTTTTTGGCGGTACCATTCAACCCCTGCACCAACCGCTGCCCCAATAGCCGCTCCGACTAAAATAGCTGTAAAAATAAATTCGCCATTTGGATCAGAACGGTTAATGGGATCTCCATCGCAGTAAATATAAAAATTGGTACTGCCTCCTTCATCAAGTAAGGGATCCTTGCTCAGATAGCGTCCCAATTGCGGATTATAATAACGCGCTAACGCATAATGTAATCCAGTTTCTTCATCATAATATTGTCCTGCCAGTCGCCAAGGTTGGAAAATGCTTTGTTCTGTGATGCGAGCCTCTCCAAAGGCACTATAGTCGGCTTGCCAAACCACTTTGCCACTCGGATCCGTCATGCAAAGTGTCTCGGCACGTCGCCCCGTGTGAATGCAATAGATTTTATCATTGATTCGCATCGCCAATGGCACTGAGCGTTCTGGAAACATGAGATAGTCGCGGCGGGTGATTGTTTGTCCGTCTTTTTCGGTGATTTCACAAAGCAGTTGTTGTCCCGCCCAAATGTAGCGCGTTATTTTATCATTGCATTCTTTGCGGATACGCCGTCCAAAAGCATCATAAGCATAGCGCGTCTTTCCCGCTGGCGTGGTGACACTGATTAGTTGGTTGCGTCCATTATAGTGATATTGGCTCTCTCCTTTAGGACAAGCACCCGTCGTCATATTGCCCAAGCCATCGTAACTAAATTCTTGATTATTTTGTTGTTTAAGTTGATCAAGGCCATTATAGCGGCAAACTTTTTGGGTATTATTACCTTGTGCATCTAGTTTAAATTGTTCTGATGCTTGGATGCCCAGCAGTCTGCCTTCTTTATCATAGCGGTAACTTTTAGTCTTGTCATTTTCTGTCGCTTCTGTGAGGCGATCACAGACATCATAACTATATTGGCAAGCTATGATCGGCTTGGGGGACTGCGGTGATTTCACATGCAAAGTTTGTGGCAATCCCATCGCTGTCACTTGTTGCGATAGGCTGGTGCGATTGGGGTATTTTATGCCGCCTAATGCGCCGCTGGGATCGTAGTCAATCTCATAGTTGTTGCCCGCCCAGTCGGTGATTTTACTGACTCGGTGTTCTTTGTCGCGTTCAAATTGTAGTTTTTCGCCATCGGGCGTGGTAATGGCTATCAGTGCGCCGACTTCGTTATATAAATATTTGACAATTTGGCCGTCGGTATCTTCACTGATAATGTGGCCTTTATCATCGTACTCCAGTTTGACAGTGCAAGTCTCGTTGCTTGCTTCGACGATTTTTTTGTCATTGAAAAGATAATGAACATGAGTGCCGTCAGTATAGGTGACTTCGTAGGTTTCGGCAATTTCGTCTGTCTTAAACGTGGCGTGTTCGGCACCGTTCACACGCATGAGGTAGCCGTCTTGATTATATTCAAATTCGTGGCGTGAGCCGTTTGGATAAATAATGGCGGAGGGCGCGTTATTGTCGGCGTATTCAAATCGCGTTTCGTTGCCATTTCTATCAATTTGGCTTGTCAGTTGCCCCGTCTCTGAATATTTGTAATGGGTTTGCTGTCCATTACGATCCGTTACGGTGGTGACTTGGCCATTGTTATTGTGATTATATTTTTGAACGGTATTATCAGGAAATTGTATGGCACTGAGATTAGTTTGGGCATCATATTCAAAATGATGAGTGTTGTTTGGGCCTCGATGAATGGCGATTAGACGTTGTTGTGCGTCGCGCGAAGTTTGCACTCGCAAACCCACCGGATCGGTAATGGCTGTTAATTGCCCTTTGGGATCATGCTCGAATTGGTGCGTTCTGCCTTCGCCAGATGTAACGGAGACACCAGCGGTGGGTGCAGGCGTTATTTTGGCAGTGCCAGCGGCTTTATCTGTTAAGACAATCGTGCTAGGGTTATCCTCAGTTTTGAGGCCCTGTTCACGAAAGGCACGGAGCTGCGCTTGACGGAGTTGCTCCGTCCGCGATTGGCGCATGTCTTCAACTTGTTCTTGGCGAATTTTAAACATAATCTTCTTTTTAGACAGTGTGGTTTTTTATCTCAAGCCCCTGCTCACCCTTGCTAAATTGCAACAATGTCTTAGCATCATCATTTTCGGCCAGATAACTGTTAACTACTGGTCCAAAAAATTGAAACATTTCTTGTGCATTACAAGTGGGCATAAATATCCGCAATACACGCGGATCATAAAATCGAAAAAATAATTCTTTGTCATCGGGATCTTTCACTTTCAAAAAGCTGCGGAGATGTTCAAGCAATTGTTCTAATTCGACATCCGCCGCCGCTGTGAGAAAAATCCCCCAACTTTGCCCCCTGCCTTCATCAAGCATCCAAGCTAATAGGCGCGATTCCATATCTACTTTAACTAGATAAGGGGCTACGTCAATGAGTTCCGCTTGTGGTGTGTCAAAAAATAGGGAAAAATATTCGGGATCATCTTCTAACTCGAATAGTTGTGCCGGCATTTTTTCAACTCGCGCTGCGTCTAAGATAATATATAGTTGTTTATCTTGTGCAAAGCTTAGTTGGTAGAGTGTGTCTCTCAGTGTATTCATAATTGTTCCAGGAGTCCAAGATTTATCTTGGATTTTTTTTACCATTCATTAAGTTTTTTAATGCTTAAACCATTTGGATCAATCCGCCCATCTGGATGTTGCATAAATTCTTGTTGAAAGCGTTCAATAGTCGCAACCATTTCACTGTTACAAATGCCATTGAGTGTGAGTAATGCGTATGGGGGTTTAGTTTTGTTACTCAGTAATTTCTGGACTATCAGAACATCTTCTACAAAATTATTCCCGTTTTTTCCCACCGATCCTTTAAGATATACACACATTGGTGCCATTATTGCCGTTATAATGGGCGTGACAACCACACTTGATCTTAGAGGGCAATTTCCAAAAATCATTAGTGGGCTAATTCGTCCTGCCAAGCCACGTCCACACACGGATCTAGTGCGTATTTCAAAATGTAAGTGTTGTTCCTTACCTTTCATTCCTTTGGCATTTCCTGAGTTACCGGTAGTGCCAATTTGTTGTCCTTTATTAACCTTACTACCCTGACTGACACTAGTGGATTTCAAATGTGCATAAAAGGCATAATGAATTTTCTCATTAAATTTGAATTGTAGACATATTTGAGTACCATAATCACCAAAATTTTTTCGCACAAATTCTACTTTTCCATCGGCAATGGCGTAGGTAGGTGTACCCACTAGTGCTTCAAAATCCCATCCTTGATGTGGTTTTGGCCTACCATTATCGTAACGACGAACCATCCCAAAAGTATTATTATTTTTTTTGCCACGAATAATATTCTTTAATAGTGGCCATGTTATGGATTGAGCCATGATTTAATGTCCTATCAGGAAGTTAAATGAGCATAGTCTTTTATGTCGATTAGCGCAGTTTTGCTCTTTTTGCCACCAACCAAAATCAATTTCTTTAAAAATAAGCCATTTTTTAAAATAAGCTTAGCATGATGACCATAAAATGCTTGCTATTGTTTAGGTAAACATATTTGACCAGCTTGATTAATGTTGGTTTATAATTCAATTGCATACATGATATCGACTTTGTTTCCATTTGAATGACAATAAAATAAAGCTTTTACTATTACTTTCATATTTTCTCTGGACAGTGACTGTATAGTAGTTAAGTATTCATAAGCCCCTCGCTCAAAACAGGCTACGACATATTTTGAGAATAAGCTTTTATTGCCTAATGTTCCTGAATTCGCTAATCGTTGAAATTGGATTTTATGACGTTTTTCATGGAGTATATCTAGTACAGTCGTTATTGCCGGATCAAAATCGATCACGTATTTTCCATCACCCAAGCTACCGATTAAACCAGCTTGTGCTCTTGTCTTGCCATAACCAAGCTTTTTATTACTATAATCAACCGCATTGCTCAACTCAACATTAAGAAGAATAAGCCTATCAGATAGATGTTTAAATCTTGAAGATTCTACAAATAATTTATCTAAAGTGGCATTGAGAGGAATAGTAGAGTCTGACCATAAACTATCAAGTCTATCAGTTGAAACAATGGTGGTTTTTAGCCTCATTTTAGAATGTTGTAATAGGTAGAGCATGGGATGCGTGTCCTACGCTGGCTCCGATGGTAAGCTGCGCGTTAAAAACCCTATTTTTTAAAAAAATAGGATTTTTGGAACTAATGTAGGGTGCGTCCTACGCACCGTTATCGGCACCATTTCAAATCAAATCATTAATGGTGCGACTTTATTTGTGCGGAGTACGCACCCTACGCTTGCCCAGAAGAGGCCTCATTGTTGTTGATCTGCGGGGTGTGGGCACATTGGCCGCAGCTCTGATGTTTTAGGATAGTCTCTTAAGCTTTTTTCCAACTTTTTTAAGTTATAACTATTTACCGATAAAGGCTTTTCTTCTTTTGCAAACTTTCTGGCTATTTCGTACAATTTGGAAGCGTATTTCAAGTTTCGACATTTGGCACTTATTGCATCGGTTTCAGTGTTGGTATGGTGCTTCATATAAATATATGCTTCCGCATATCCTAATAATGCTTTTGTTGAGGGTTTGTGCAGTATAGATTCCCCATAAAGTTTAGCCGCCGCTCCCCATTTCAATTTGGCGGCATGTTGCTCAGCATCAATTAACAATAATTGTGCCATTTGAGTCTCTTCTGAACTGGCTTGTGTATATCTCATTTTGAGTTTATTCAGCTCTAAAATATCTTCTTGAGACAATAAGCCTTTTGACTCGTTATTGCTACAAGCGATAAAGAGACATAATAATGTTAGGAGTATCCCGTTATGAATTTTTGTGCTAATTGCCATGTTATACAATCTCAATTGTTCCAACGCTAAGACTATCACCTTTACGGCTATTAATGAGATAATTATAAATTTTTGTCCATTCCCCGATATCTTTAACCGTTACACAGCCAGCAGAAATATTGCCTGGATGTAAAAAGCGATCACCTGAATGACCAATACGAAACCAAGTTGTTGCAAAAAGTGATTGGCCTAAATATCCTCTCCCTAAAGAATGAGTTTCATAAGGAATTTCAATGTCATATTTTCACCAAACCATAATTGCTTTTTAGCAATGTCAAAATGAATTTTAGCAGCTCCCTTATGGATGCATGAGCCTAAATAAGATTGAGTGCCGTTACGGCGGACACTTGCTATCTTACCCTTATAACGGCCTTCGAATATCCGAAAGTAGTCTCTCCCCTTTTCTCTACCACCTTTAGGGCGAAAAAGATCTACCTTGAGATACTTTGGAAGAGGGGGATAGATAGAATTATCTTTATATTTAACAATCAACCATCCATGTTTATCAGTGTTTATAACGTATTTTATCGCCATTATTTAAATTCCTTGTAGTAAGTCCAAGATAAATCTTGGACTCCTTTTATGTCTGATGTCAGGATTCGGTACTTAAATTATATCAAGTGGGACGCACCATACACTTGCTTTCTGTTAAAATTTTAGCCTCAAAATTTAAGGCTTCCCATTAATGAACTCTTATAACCAGCATCATTTTGCCGTCTTTGGCGACATTCATGGCCCCTCATGTACACACTGGCATACCTGTGGGAAAACGAGTTGGGCATTAAATTATCAGGCAAGTGGGTGATATGGGCGCATTCCCAAATCCTTTTAAGCTAGATGATGCGACTCAAAAATACGCCCAAATCGATCCCGATGAACTCGGATTTCACAAATTTTGCACTCAAACTGAAGAGAGTGAATTTTATCTGGCTCGCCAAAATACGCCGAGCACTTACTTTATCAGGGGTAATCACGAGGACTTTTCCAGACACCTTGGATTTCCAGTTCTGTCAGCGTTGTATTCATCAAATGCCAAGCTTCAAAGTCACTATCAAGCCAAATAAATGACCTCTGATGGATTTTTGGAACTAATGTAGGGTGCGTCCTACGCACCGTTATCGGCACCACAATAATCTTCATAATCTCGTCGTTGTTCCGAGCGTCGCGCGGAATCTTTCAAATTCTGCTAGAATACTCTCCTTCGAGTATCCTTTATCCTGATAAGCTCATGGGAATATCAAAAAAACTATTGACATTTATGAGGCGATTATGGAAAAGCTTAGCATCAAAGAGGCTTCGGAGCGATTTGAGATGTCGCGGGCACGGCTCTATAAACTCTTGAATGATGGCTTAATAGCAGGGCATTTATCACAGACAAAGAGCAAAAACGAGATGTCATGGGTGCTTGCAAACAGTTTACGCACATACCTCAAAAATAGGGATAGAAAGGGGGGGAGGCCACAAATACAGTGCCTGCATGATGATTATGTACCCGCAAAAATAGCGGCTAAGAAATCAGGCTACGCTTTAAGACATGTCTATTACCTTGCTAAACGGGGCAGCATAGCCTCTAAAAAAGGGGAAGGGGGTGTACGGGTGTCTTATACTAACCTGTTGAATTATAAAAATAAAAATACTATAGCAAAATAGTATTGACACTTATTTTATATATAGTCTGATACTTTGTGCGTATGTAGCTGTATTTGTGATAAAAAAATTTATAAAATATTATCCAAAAACTATTGACAACTAACCTTAAGATAGTAATTGAGATCATCAATAGTGATGGCACACCGCGTGTTGATAGTCGTATCATCGCGGCTCGGCTTAACATTCAACACGAGGCCCTGATGAAAAACATCAGTAAATACTCTGATGAATTTCAGGCACTTGGACTGCTCCGATTTGAAAACGACGCAGTGAAAATTGAAGGTCAACGCGGGACAAAGTACCACAACCAAGTCGTCTTTGCGCTCACCCTTTCCCGCAACACGCCAGAGGTTGTGCAACTTAAACTCGACTTGACAATGGCGTTCAAAAAGGCTCGTGCTCAAGGCACACAACCAGAGCCACAACCGTCATCGTTTTTCCCCATCCCTGACCCCAAACTGGCTAACGAGCTACTGGTAGCCAACGCTGTCGCCGACATGCTACGGATGGACGATAGTAGCCGCCTAAAGATGACGCTCAAACTTTGTCAGGAGTACCAACTGTCAACGGCTTTCCTGCCGGATTATGCCCAGGAAAGGCGATCACGGTATTGCTTAAGGAGCATGGCAGCCAGCTAAGTGCCAAAACGGCTAACAACATCCTGATTGAGTTAGGCATCCTCGAAATCCAATCGCGCTCCTCGACAAGCCAAGGCACCAAATATTTCAAGTGCCTGACGGAGCGTGGGCTAGAGTTCGGCAAAAACCTCGTATCACCGCACAACCAGCGTGAAACACAGCCGCACTATTATCTAGCTCGGTTTCCAGAATTGTTAGATCGGATCAACGATTATCTCAGCGGCGCAACGGTTATGGGAGGTGCGGCATGAGCGACGTTTTTTAACCGAGGCGCTAAACCTCATGGCGAAGAGTCGGCTTGAATAAGCGTAGGGTGCGTCCTACGCACCATCATTGGCAGCATTTAAAATAATTAATGGTGCGACTTTATTTGTGCCCAGGACGCACCCGTTAGGCTAGCTGTCTCAGTTTACCTAATAACCAAGTATCAATTGAGCGATTACCCGTTAATTGAACATTTTTCTTTGTCAGCCTATCAAGTGAATGTTCCGCTTCCCGGATATTATCGCTTAACTCGTAACGTTCAATTGACCACCATTTATCGAATAGTTCAACGCGAATAGCTCTACTATTAAATAAAAAATGAGCGTCAGGTTCGTCTTTTAAATCTTCATATAAATAGGCTAGATAAACCAGCTTGACAGCAACAATATAGTCATTATTAGTCCATCCTGAATGAGTCACTTCTTCATCTTGCCAGCTTGTGACTTCCGTTAGAAGCTTACCAATTGTTTCATTAATTTCCCGTACTTTATTCACTAAAATAGCTTTAGGTTTTATAATATAAAATACTATTTTTTTCATATCATGACACTCTTACTATTGATTAAAGTCCAGTTCTCTTTTTTAGAAAAGCACGATCCAAAGAGGGATTTAAAGATGGTTCAATCGCATTAAGGATTTTCTTAAAGCCTTTGCTATTACTTTCATATTTTCTCTGGACAGTGACTGTATAGTAGTTAAGTATTTGTTCTGCTAAAAATTGCTGGTAATCTTGAGACAGGTTGAGTCGTAAAGCGAGCCTTAGCTATAAGCACCTCGCTCAAAACCGGCTACGACATATTTTGAGAATAAACTTTTATTGCCTAATGCTCCTGAATTTGCTAATCGTTGAAATTGGCTCATAAGATGTTTTTCATGGAGTATATCTAGTACAGTCGTTATTGCCGGATCAAAATCAATCACGTATTTTCCATCACCCAAGTTACCGATTAAACCAGCTTGTGCTCTTGTATTGCCATAACCAAGCTTTTTATTACTATAATCAACAGCATTCAACTTTACATTAAAAAGAACAAGCCTATCAGATAGATGTTTAAATTTTGAATATTCTACAAATAATTTATCTAAAGTGGCATTCTCAGTGAGAGGAATAGTAGAATCTGACCATAAACTATCAAGTCTATCATCTTTATTTTCCATCGCTGAAGGTACCGTATTAGGCATTGTTGCTCCTCTATTAAGCTGATTTTTAGCATCATTTAAGAATGTTGTAATAGGTAGGGTGGCGTCCTACGCACCATTTAAAATAATTAATGGTACGTGATTAATGGTGCGTGGGACGCACCCTACACATATCTATTAATTAAGGTGCGTGGGACGCACCCTACGCTGCAATGCCATTAAGTTAAGACAAACCGGAGCAGGTTGCCAAAACCTGCTCCGGTTAATTTTTCATTAAGTTTACAACGACCTGCGAGGTATGGGTTTCCTCGTAGGTCTGATTTGGAGGCTTAACTTAATGGCATTGACCCTACGCTGGCTTTGGCGACATTCATGGGCGAATTGCCCTCATGTACACACTGGCATTTCTGTGGGAAAACGAGTCTGGCATCAAATTATCAGGCTTACTACAAGTGGGCGATATGGGCGCATTCCCAAATCCTCGGTGGGTTTGGAGGAATTCCGCCCTCAACAGAGCATCGAGCGCGTGGCAAAAAAGCACGCCAAAAATATCGCAAAGGACATCGACAAGTC
>JSZA02000173.1 GCA_000785145.2 Candidatus Thiomargarita nelsonii | reverse complement strand
GGATGATGAGGGTGAAGATGATCGCTTACTTGAAATTTTGAAACGGTATGGTTATCAACCCTCTGATGATAAGGGACAAGACACTCGTAGTTACACCACCGCTACGAATGAATTGAAAAAAGTCGCTGGCTATCAAAGTAAGCACCGAAAAAATGCTTACGCGGTGCTAAGACGGGGGATTATTGAAGGCTGTCAGCGGATTAGCTCGCTCATTGAAAACCACCCGGAATTTATCCAGTTCGGTGATTTTATTATCGATTCAAACGGTACAGCAGTGCGGGATGTGATTTTATAAGCTGCTGGTAAGAACGTTAACCCATGAATGGGATTCGGCGGCTCCTAAGTTGCAAATAGACGAGAAAGTCACATACCTTTGGCTGGATTATAAAAAATGCCCGAAATTGGTCAACGCATACCACCGTGCTTGATGATTTAGGGGCACAAGATATCGCTATGTTTAAACTCGGCACAGCACCACAAGCGTATGGTACACCAAAATATTGATAACTATTGACATGTTAATAATATATGTGTATATTTTGCTCATGAAAGCAAAAGACGTTTTAAAAACCATGGGGATTACACGCTCCCATTTATGCAGACTTGTCAAACAGGGTAAAATAGGCGTGACTAAACAACCTAACGGTCGCTACATTTACAATGCTCAGGATGTTTACAAATATGTTGGTAAGAAACGCCATAACCTAAACATTGTTTATGCGCGGGTATCTACCAGCAAACAAAAAGCAGACTTAGCACGCCAAATTGAAACGCTTGAGAATTTTTGTTTGGCTCAAGGTAAGTTGATCAGGTTTTTTCTGATGTTGCAAGCGGTATCAACTTTGAAAAACGAAAACAATTTTTTTCCCTACTTGATTTAGTACTTGATGGCCAGGTTGAAAAAGTTTTCATAAGCTACAAGGATCGCCTAAGTCGAGTAGGATTTAGCTTATTTAAACACCTATTTCTAAAATTGGGCGTTCCTTAACGATGTTTGGAACAGAAATTATTGTAGCCAACGGCCATTCTAACGAAAAATTAGATAGCGAAGAAATAATGAATGAGATCATCACGCTAATCCATTGTTTTTCTCTTAGGACATTATTCCAAACGGCGCGTAAAACATCGAGGTGCTAAATGCTCGCACTGAAAACTAAGATTAAGGGCTTGAAAAAACCCCAATTTGAACGACTAAAAGAGCTGACCAATCATGCCAAAAACCTCTACAACCAAACATTGTGGACGCTGCTAGAGGCTTTTGAGGCGACTGGGAAATACTTTTCTTATCTTCAAATGGATAAGGCGATGAAAAAAGTTGAAAACCTTGAAGGTAAAATCAACTACAAATTGCTAAAATCCAAAGTCGCTCAACAAACGAAGTAACGAGCGGAGCGAGATCAACCTTGCGCCGACTTGATAAGAACTTTTTGGGTTTCTTCCGGGCGAGTCAAGATTTCAAAAACAATCCGGGTAAATACAAAGGGCAACCAAGACCACCTCGGTTTAAACAGAAACAATTTGATAATTTGATCTTTAACTACCAAGCTTTCAAAATCAAATACACTATGGACGTGGTTGATCAAGAAAATTTTGAGATAAAGTCGTTCATTTTACCAAGTGGTCAAATCATTAAGTCCGTAAAAGTCCTTGAACGATCCGGTGTTGTTATTTTAGAAAAAGGTTTGGAAATTGAATTACCTAACCAATTAGTAGGCAAAGCTATCAAACAGGTTGAGGTGATTCCCAAATACAGGTCTTTTCATGCCGTTTTTATTTATGATGATGACCTCAGCGAAATTTATCAAATAGTTGAGCCTTTTAAAACGGTAGAACTGGTTGAATTAGACAAACTTGACTCGAAAGGTGAATTTAGTTCCAAGGTAGTGAAACTTCATAACCAGGTTATGTCCATTGATCTGGGGCTGAATAACCTGGCTACTTGCGTTACCAACGGCGTTATAGAGCCTTTCATTATTGATGGTAGGAAGCTGAAGTCAGTCAATGCTTACTACAATAAGAGAAAGGCTTCTATGCAATCCAAACTATCTAAAAGGGGGAAAAAATGGTCGCGTAAGCTACAAAGTTTAACTAATTGGCGTAACGCTGCGGTGAACGATTACATGCATAGAGCTACCTCTTATGTTGTCAAAACGTGCGTAAAACATGGCATATCTCAGGTGGTTGTCGGCGATGTTGCTAAGTCGCTGAATGGAATAAATTTAGGCAAAAGAACCAACCAAAATTTTGTGAATTTAGCTTTAGGCCAATTTGTGGATAAACTAGGCTACAAACTTGGGTCACACGGTATCGAGCTGGTGGTGACAGACGAAAGCTATACTTCCAAAGCTAGTTTTGTAGATGGTGATAAAATGCCCAAACGATACAACCCTTCGCCTGCACAAAAACGCACATTTAGTGGTAAACGTGTCAAACGTGGTTTGTATAAATCCAGTAATGGGACGTTTCTTAACGCTGATGCCAATGGTGCATACAACATTCTGCGAAAAATTGACTCTGATTTTTCCTTTTCTCAACTGGCAAAAAAGGTAGGTGCAAGGGTCAAAGAGTGGCTTCACCCAACCAAACGAGTTCGTTTTTGGTTAAAAAAGAAGAAAGAGACTGAACCAATATGTTACCCTAAGCTCCGGCGAGGGGATAAAGGGCTGATTCTCCCTAGTTCACAATGTTGAAATGTACACATTTTATGTATACATGTATATATTTGTCAATAAAATTGTTATCTGAGAGTTATTTATTGACGCTGTTTGAGGAAATACAGAACCTAGATATTAAGAAAATACCTTTAGCGGCAACTTACTCAAAATTAAAAAACCAACTTTTAAGAGAACGAGCGGCTGATGCTCTCTATTTTTGTTTTATGCTCAATAACTTGGTCAAAAAGACGACTGATTTTGATTATGTCACCGGGCTGTTTCAAAGCGTCGTTATGCCCGCTTACAATGCGGAAAAATACATTGCCCAAGCCATTGAAAGCATTTTTTATTAAAACATTTGAAAGACCTTTTTGTCTGGAAAGATTGGTAAAAAGTATCCGAAAATATTATGACAAGATACCGATTATCGTTGTTGATGATAGCGAGAAGCCACTGTCACCCATATTCCCATAAATATCGGAATACTATCATAGGGATCAAGGGCAACCACAAGGGATTGCCCCTACAGAGGACCTTTGTTCGACGTAAGGAGAAATCTTATTGGATAGACAAAGATTTCTCAGAACAAAGCACCTCTGGTAACGCCAGATCATTCCAAAAAAGTTCAGTTTATGACGGTGTCAAGTATAATATGGTGAGAGCAGTTGCACGGGCATTAAGTTTATTTGATAAAATGATTTGTAAAACTTGATAAATAAATGAAAAACAAGATGACGACACGAGCCATTAAAGACAATTCCAATCAACCACATATTCAAATTATCCCCCCACAAGGCTGGGGAAATTTGGCCTTGCACGAAGTCTGGAAATATCGAGAATTACTCTGGTTTTGGACGCTGCGGCAAATTAAAGGCCGCTATAGACAAATGGCATTAGGACCATTATGGGTTTTACTCAATCCAATTATTTATATGATCATTTTTAGCCTAGTCTTTGGCGGCTTGGCAAAGCTACCATCGGATGGAGTCCCTTACCCTCTTTTTACCTTCACCGCCTTGTTACCTTGGCACTATTTTTTTGATGGGGTTAATTGGTCAGTTAATAGCCTTGTCAGTCAAAAGGAAGTGATGTCAAAAATCTACTTTCCTCGTATCATTCTCCCAGTTTCCAGCATGTTATCAGCCCTCATCGATCTTGCAGTCGCCTTTCTCGTCTTGATTGTTCTGATGATCTACTATGGCATTGCGCCTTCTTGGCATATCTTATTTTTGCCCTTTTATGTGCTATTTGCTGCGGCAACCGGTTTAAGTGTCGGCTTGTGGTGCGCGACGGTGGCGGTGCGTTTCCGAGACATTCAATTTGCGATTCAATATGGCTTAAATGCTTTTATGTACGCCACCCCAGTCGCATATAGTGCCAGTTTGATACCAGAACGTTGGTTATGGCTTTACCAATTAAATCCCATGTATTGGGTTATTGAAGGGTGGCGATGGTCACTTTTGGGCACTGGGCAACCTCCACAAATCTATATGCTATTCTCAATATTGATTGTGGTTTTTTTACTCATTTCTGGGTTATACATTTTCCGTCATCAAGAACGCACGATTGCCGATTGGATCTAAAAAAAATGAGCGATGTCATCATTCGAGTTGATAACTTAGGAAAACGCTATCGTATTGGCGCACAGCAACAACGCCACGATACTCTGCGTGCTAGATTGGTTGAACTGATTTCGTCTCCCCTTGATTATCTGCGTACTACATTGAAAGCCGCCAGTGATGCCGAAATACTGTGGGCTTTAAAAGATATTTCCTTTGAAGTCAAGCAGGGTGAAGTGGTTGGGATTATTGGGCGCAACGGCTCTGGAAAAAGTACCTTGCTCAAAGTTTTATCACGAATCACTGCCCCCACAGCTGGACGAGCAGATATTTATGGTAAAATCGGTTCATTATTAGAAGTCGGCACTGGCTTTCATCCTGAACTCACTGGGCGAGAAAATGTTTATTTGAATGGCATAATTTTAGGAATGAAAAAAAACGAGGTTGATCGTAAATTTGACGAGATTGTTGAATTTGCTGGACTTGAAAAATTTTTGGAAACGCCTGTTAAACGCTATTCAAGTGGAATGCAAGTCCGCCTCGCCTTTGCTGTGGCTGCTCACCTTGAGCCAGAAATATTGATTGTAGATGAAGTGCTGGCTGTCGGTGATGTTGCCTTTCAACAAAAATGTTTGGGTAAATTACAAGAAGTGAGCCATGAAGGGCGAACTATCTTATTTGTGAGCCATAATTTAGGGGTTATGATGGAACTCTGCTCACGCGCCATTTTACTCCATGAAGGAGAAATTGTGACATCGGGTACCACCGGTGATGTGGTTAAAACTTATGTCTCAAAATATTCAGCTCAAACACACGAATTGGTGACGACAAGTTACCAGACAGGTGCCGCCATCACAAAAGTGGCTCTGCTTGACTCACAGCAACAATCCGTTCAAGTCGTTGATTATAAGCTCCCATTTTATATTGAGTTTCAGTTTGAGATTTCAGAATCTCTGTTGGCTCTTTCTCAATGGGTACGTCTGGAAAATCAATTTGGTGTTTCAGTGCTATTCGCTTGGTTGGCTTATCAACAAGCTTATCAACCGGGTGTTTATCGTGCCAGTTGCGAAATACCCAGAGAATTATTAACGCCGGGTAGATATTATGTGGATATTGGTTTAACTAATCATCGGGTACATGCTTACAGTCAAGCGCATAAATGTTTATCCTTTGATGTGATTTCTGAAGATGCCGCATTTGATCCGAATGATAGTGATTGGGGAGTGGTGTATCCTAAGTTGTCTTGGCGGGTTGAAGAAAATGGTAATGGCGCCACAATATCAAAAAGCAATTTGGTAAACGCTTACAAAAAGAGGTAACAAAAGATGATATATGCGCTTGAAGAACGAATCGGAGAACCATCACTTTTTTGTGGTCGGACAGAACAAATGACTTTGCTGATGAACTGGGTCGATAAAATACCCAGAAAAATGGCGAAATCCCGTGCGTTATTAGGACGGCGTAAGTGTGGAAAATCGGCTATTATGCAGCGATTATTTAATATTTTGTGGAATGAACAAGGCAAAATTATTCCGTTTTATTTTGAAGTCCAGGATTATGATCAATGGTTGTTGGATTTTGCCGATGTGTATTATCGCAGTTTTATGAGTCAATATTTGTCATTTAAGACTCGGACGATTCTTTCTGCGAATAATCGGCCTTGGGACTTTGATAGCCTAATAGACATGGCTAAAGAACTAGATGATAGCTTTGCATTGAAGGATATTTCTTCCTTCCAAAAATATTTGCAAGCGGAAAAAGTGGATCAGAGTATGAATTGGGCATTTAGTGCCCCGGGTGTTTTTGCAGGACAGGAAAATTTGTTTGTTTTGGTGATGATTGATGAAATTCAGTACATGACCAAACATATTTTTTATGACAAAGAGCATAAAGTTCAAGCACATAATTTGCCAGGTGCCTATCATGGACTCGTAGAATCAAAAATAGCACCAATGCTTGTTTCTGGTAGTTATGTCGGCTGGATGGTTCAAATGATGCGGGAAATGTTTGTTGGTGGGCGGCTTACACAAACCCCAATTTCTTCTAAACTGACTTATGATGAGGGCATGGAAGCTATTTATCGCTATGCTGAATTTAATCAAGTTGAGGTAACTGATGAAAGTGCAATAGTTATCAATAAGTTGACCCAAAGCGATCCCTTTTACATCACTTGTCTCTTTAGGAGCGATTTCAGCAGTAAGGATTTGAGTACTGTTGATGGGGTGATTAAAACTTTGGATTATGAAATCAAGAATAGAGAGGGTGAATTGTTTGGCACTTGGTCAGAATATATTTATTCCACGATTAAGGCGGTTAATGATCGTTATGCTAAGCAAGTTCTGTTATTTTTGTCCAAAGAACGGTACAAGGAATGTACTCGGGTTGAAATCAGCGATTATATTGGTAATCAATTGTCTGAAGCTGAGCTGGAAGAAAAACTCCGTACTTTGGAATATGGTGATCTAATCACACAGGGGGTTAATAATTTTCGTTACCGTGGGATTTCTGATGATATATTGGATTTGATTTTTAGAGAGCTTTACCAAGAAGAAATTGAGCAAGTCAAACCCAATGTCGCTAAAGAATTGGCTGGTAAAGTGGCGAATTTGGAAAAAGATAAAAAGTCATTACAAGGCGCATTGAATGAACTCAAAGGGAGAATGTTGGAGTTGATGGTTTATCGGGAGATGAATAAGTCTCGAAACCAGATTCAGCCAATTGATAAATTCCGACAAAAATTTCGACCATTTGAAAATGTTCGATTAGAGAAATTATTGAAGCAGGCTTCAGAAAATAAATGTGAACTGATTTGGACTAATTATTATTTGCAGTTGCCTCAAACACAGGCTGTGGAACTGGATGTATTGGCTTTGGGGGAGGATGAAACGAGTTGTTGGGCATTGGTATTTGAGGTGAAAAACCGTGATGCAAAACATCCGCCTACGAAAAAAGAGGCACAAGCTTATGTGGCAAAGCTGGAAAAGTTAAGGCATTGGTTGGAACAAAAAGAAAAGCCGATTCGCTTTGTGTGTCCAGTCTATTTGAGTGCTAAAGGTTTTTCTTCTGAACTTGAGACGTTCTTGCATGAAGAAGGGGTGTTGACAGCGGATTTGGCGTTTTTGGGGTTGAAGTGATTGCTTGAAAAGAGATTTCATTTTAAATAAAGCAGAGCGAAGTGGTTGGCATTATTGGGCGTAACGGCTCTGGAAAAAGTACCCTGCTCAAAATTTGATCGCTGGAAACGCCCGTTAAACGCTATTCAAGTGGGATGCAAGTCCGGCTCACCTTGAGCCAGAAATATTAATTGTAGATGAAGTGCTGGCTGTCGGTGATGTTGCCTTTCAACAAAAATGTTTGGGTAATCTTGGCGGGTTGAAGAAACTCATTGAATCTTATTCATTTATCCGCAGACTTTGTCTGATTGCTATCATTTGATAAATTGTTACTACTCAGCCTCTTGTCATTTCGACCAGCGGGAGAAATCTTATGCCACTAGTACTCTGTCAATTTTATTTTTTTGGGTAATGTAGGGTGCGTCCTACGCACCTTTACCGATTATTTGTGCGTAGGACGCACCCTACAAAACAACATTGACAGTGTACTAGTGCAGGAGGGCGGAAATATCCATACCATTCTCTAGTACAACGGATTTCTAAGAGGTGGCCTGAAGATTTACGCTCTCCTGCACTAGATTTCTCTCCCTGGTCGAAATGACAAAGCAAAGCATTTTGTAGGCTGAGCAGTTACGATAAATTGATTTAAAGTTAATTGGAAAAAAAAGCGTAAATTGCCTTCTTGAATAATCGTCATAATTGTCCCTCGTAGAACAATTGCTGCACTCTATCATCTTGCGCCAGAATTTCATCAAGCACTGTTATTGTGGATACATCTTCCAGCAAATCACCCTGTTCTATCTCCCCTTGTGCCAGACTAATAAATTGAGCCGGAATCTTGCCTTTCGAGATTTCTACTAGAACCGACAATTCTTTCATTAAAAAAAAACTATGTGTTGCTAAAATAAGCTGCACTTCATATTTTTCAACCAGTTCAACCAGTGAGCGTGCTAGTTGAGTCAAAACTTTGGCATTTAAATACGCCTCTGGTTCATCCCAAAATAATAGGTTTTGTTGACTCAGTGAGCCATTAGCAGCAAGATAACTCAGTGTACCGATTTTACGTAGCCCTTCCGCCACCAGAGAAATTTCCATTTCTTTTTTTCCAGTGGGTTTTAGATAGAAACGTCCTTGCTTTAATCGGAGTTGTCCACCCATAATGGTTTCCAGTGGCTCAATAAAGGCAGTAATCCTTTTCGCTCCTTTCATTAAAAAACCATTTAAGGCTTTACAAAGCGATAACACATCCCCAGTCGGCAAAAAAATCGGTGGTGCTGGTGGAAATGTGCTCGGCGTTTGGAGTATTTCTACTTCTTTTTGGCTGTTGGTGGTAAAAGCGAATTTCAAATTGCTTGCCGTAAAAATTTGAGCTTCAATTTGAGCTTTTTGCCGCCCCCCATCACGGCGAGATAAGCGTCCTAATTTATCGGGTTTGAACACGCCCACCAATTTTTCCGCAAGGCGACGCTGCCACCAACTTTTACTACCTTTTGATGAGATTTTTCCCGGGATATTTTTATGTTCTGCTGCGGCTTCGTACCAAATAGTAGCAACGGCATAAGCCAATTTTAATAGGTGACTTTTACCGGTATTATTTTCGCCAATGACCACATTTAAGCCGGGTGAAAATTCAATTTCTGCATTGGAAAACAGACTGATTTTTTTAATCTTTAATGATTTCAACATGTTGTTATTATCATCCCGTCATATTTTGTTAATTTAATATCAATTTAAAAATCCTATTTCTTGAAGAAATAGGATTTTTGGGTGGCCAACGACTTTTAATAGCTAAACCTTATTATGAAATTAACCATTATTATCACCGCTTTCAACCATGAAAAATATATTGCACAAGCGGTAGAAAGCATACTTAAACAAACCTTGGCCGATTTTAAGTGCATCGTCATTAATGATGGCTCCACAGATAACACCGCTGCTATTTTGGATCATTATGCGGATAGCCGACTACAAATTATCCATAATGCCCATTCTGCAAACAGTGCGCGATCCAGAAATCAAGGGATGCAGCTGACTGACACCGAGTGGGTTGCTTTTATGGACGGAGATGATGTCTCTAGATAAAAATGTCATCGTTGGTATTTTTCATTCTAGCGCGATTATCCATAGAGAGACCTTTTATCAAATAGGCGGTTATCGGGAGATACACACCCCTTGTAGTGATATGGACCTCTATGCACGTCTGGCTGAAACTGGCAAAGCAATCCTGACAGTGCCTGAGTGTCTCGTGATGTACCGCGTACATAGCAACGCCTTATCTATAGATAAAGCTTTTGATTTGCGAAAAAAACATCATTTCACGATTGAGAATACGCAGCGTAGACGCGCCGGACAAACCGAATTGAGCTGGGAAGCGTTTTTGAAAACCCGCTGGCAGAAACCTTGGTATCGCTACCCAAAACGGCGTACAGACTGGGGCATTATCTTGTATAAAAAAGCGGGATTATATTATGGAAAACGCCAATTTTTTAAATTGATAGGCACACTATTCATGGCTTTATTAATCGCGCCAGAACACGTTGTAAAACGGGTGATTTTACAGATTCGTACAATAGGGCATCAATATGAATAAACCACAAAAAATCATTATTTTGGGAACGCGGGTATTTGCTGAAGAGGTGGCGGATCTGCTCAGTGAATGCGAGGGATACGAATTGAATCTATTTTGCGAAAACTGGGAACGGGCACGGTGTGACCAAACCTTACTTGAACGCCCCATTGTGTGGGTGGATGATTTGGCTCGCTATGCCAAAACGCATAAAGCACTATGCGCTATCGGCACGACTAAGCGTTCTCTATTTACGGAACAGGTGGAAAACATGGGATTGCAATTTGCCAGTTTGCAACATCCCACTTGCCGTGTTTCTCCAACATGCAAAATCGGTGCAGGCACCATACTCAGTGTTGGGAGCATTGTTGCATCCCATACCAGCTTAGGACAGCATGTCATTGTGAACCGGGGCTGTCTCATTGGGCATCACACCAGCATCGCTGATTATGTGACAATTTCCCCGGGTGCTAACATTGCCGGACGTGTCACTATTGGAGAGGCTTCCTACATTGGCATGGGTGCTATTATTTTGAATGATATTAAAGTGGGCAGTCACAGCATTGTCGGTGCTGGTGCTGTCGTGACTAAAGATGTGCCTGACAATGTTCAGGTCATGGGAGTCCCTGCTAAAATTGTGAAAGAAAATATTTCAGGACGCTGATAACAAAATGGATCAACTTATTATCAATGCAGCTATAACCGGCATGGTACCGTTCTCCAATTTGTGGACAAATATATCATCACACGATTTGGTTCCTGCTTCAGCCAAGCTGGTTGCTTCTGGAAATCCAGAAACAGAGCCGTCTTGTCCACAGACGTTGATTTACTTCGTTACTTCGTTTCCGAGGAACTCCCGGTATTTGAACTCAGTATCAACCCGATTGATATAAAAGGTTTTTTAAATTAATAGCCGCATTTAAATCTCGATCTTGTTCATGACCACAAGCAGAACAATGGTAAATACGCTCTGATAATTTTAGTTGGTCTTTTTTCTGCCCACAATTGGAACAGTTTTTGGAAGAAGGGAACCAGCGATCAGCTATTAATAAGTAATTACCTTTGTATTTTGATTTATACTCAAGTTGTCGCCGAAACGCATACCAACTTAGATCAGCAATGGCACGGGAAAGCTTGTGATTCGACAACATGCCTTTAACATTCAAATTTTCAATAACAATTCCAACAAAATTATCCGTCAAATATGTAGTTAGTTTATGAAGTGAATCTTTCCGTATGTTGGTTATTTTTGCATGTATAGAAGCTATTTTCAAGCGAAGCTTATGTCGATTATGCGAACCTTTGACTCGACGTGACAAGGAACGTTGCATTCGTTTCAACTTTTTCAAAAACTGTTTCAGTGGTTTTGGTGCTTCATAAGTTTCACCATTTGATATGGTTGCTAAAGCCTTAATGCCTAAGTCAACCCCTACGCCCACTTGGCTATCGCATGACTTGGGGGATTGAAATAGTTCAACGTTTAAACTTACGAACCACCGTTTTGCAACACGCGAAACAGTTGCACTTATTACTTTTCCAGAGAAACGCAATGCTTCTCGCATTTTTACCCAACCAAGCTTTGGAAGCTTTATCATTTTTCCATCAAGCTTAATGTGGTCATTACCGATATAAAAGCTATCATGATGACCTTTTTTCTTGAATTGAGGATAACGAGAACTACCTTGAAAGAAACGATTGAACGCCGTTTGAAGATGAATGAATGGTTGTTGACTCGCGTATTTAGTAACATCATACATCCAAGGAAATTCAATCTTTTTAATGGCATTGAATGATTTTTTTAGGTCAAAAGCTTTCGGTTTCAATCCAGATTTGTATTGACGATTCCATTCTTGTAATGCCCAGTTCTTCGTTCCGCGAGCAATACCACAAGCTTGTTTGAAGTATTGCCGAGGGCTTATAGTTTGGTTCGAGACAAATTTTATGGCTAAGTGTTAGAATCATTGTTTAATGCCTCTAATGCTTTTTTAGCTTTATCCTTAAGCTCCTACTTCGGCCATAAAGTCTAGCGCAAAATGAAGTTAATACTGCTATCATATCTTCTACTAGATCATCTTTAAGCTCCTTATTATCAATAACAATTATGCGTCTACCTTGGGATTGTAGAGCCGATTCTACATATTCAAATCCAAAACGCATTAATCGGTCTTTGTGTTCAACCGCTATTATTTTTATCGACGAATCGCTTAATAATCGCATGAGTTTAGGTCTATGACCATTTAAACCCGAGCCGATTTCGCTTATAGTTTTTGAAACGGCAACCCCCTGTTGAGTCACTGTTGCAATCACTCTTGAGATTTGTCGGTCAATATCTGATTTTTGATCACTTGATGAAACGCGAGCATAAATAGCACATTCGGTGTTATTTTGATTTTCTTCGGTTTGAACTAAAATGGTTCCTGTTACCATTTGCTTTGCTGGCACTGGTAATTTTCCTTCATCAAACCAACGCCATGCGGTTTTATATGATATACCTTGTGATTTTGCCCAATCGCTGAGTTTCATGCCTAATTATTGTACACAATAGGATATATTTGTCAATAAAAATATTTCCAGTGTTTAACCCCAAAAGTCAGATAATCCTCATGTCCCGATCACAGTTGATGAAATTGCAAAAGATTGTCATCGCTGCTATCAAGCGGGTGCCGCCATTTTTCATTTACATGCAAGGGATAAAGAGGGAAATCCGACTTATAAGCGTGATGTATATCAAGAAATTGTCCGCAAAGTGCGTACTCAATGTCCTGATGCCATTATCTGCGTTTCCACCAGCGGGCGTTTATTCAAAACCTTTGAACAGCGATCACAAGTGCTTGAACTGGAAGGCGAACTCAAACCGGAACTGGCCTCATTAACGCTGGGATCATTAAATTTTCCCAAGGGGGCGAGTGTGAATGAGCCGGCGATGATCCGCGCTTTAGCGGAGAAAATGTCTGAGCGGGGCATCATGCCAGAATTGGAAGTTTTTGATCTAGGCATGGTTGATTATGCAAAATACCTGATTCAAAAAAACATACTCCGTGCGCCTTTATATTTCAATTTGATGCTAGTACTCTGTCAAGGTTGTTTTGTAGGGTGCGTCCTGGGCACAAATAATCGGTAAAGGTGCGTAGGACGCACCCTACATTACCCAAAAAAATAAAATTGACAGAGTACTAGGTTCACTGGGCACACTCAGCGCGACCCCTTTGCATCTGGCTACCTTAGTGCAATCTCTGCCGCCAAATGCCACTTGGGGGGCTACAGGTATTGGCAGATTTCAGTTTTTCGTAAATACCATGGCAGTGGTAATGGGGGGGCATGTGCGTGTTGGCTTGGAGGATAATCTCTATTACGATACACAGCGGCTTGCTTCTAATGCGGGATTAATTGAACGCATTGTTAATCTGGCTAAAGCCGCTGAAAGAGAGATAGCCACCCCGGCACGCAGCGTTGCCATGAATGGCTAGAAACTCGGCTAGGCTGTTGACGCATTCCTGCACCCAATGCCATTAAGTTAAGAGATATTGTAGGGTGGGTAGGGGCAATCCCTTGTGGTTGCCCGCGCAACATCGTTATGGGACGCCCAACCCACCATTGTTAAAAATTTCAACGAGTTGGTGGGTGCAGA
>JSZA02000172.1 GCA_000785145.2 Candidatus Thiomargarita nelsonii | reverse complement strand
AATGGCATTGACCCTACGCTGGCTCCTTGATCAAATCATGAGAAGATCCAGATCCCGTCAAGGAAAATGGGGGAAGGTGGGTTTCGCTCTACCCACCCTACGCTTGCTTTGTCTAATTAAAGTAGCAAAATCTATCTCAGTTTCCACCGAACATACTAAACTATGTTGATATTGATTACCCATTGTTATTCCTTACTAACATTGCTATGTAACCATAGTTGTAGATTGTCATAAAATTGTATTACTTTAATTTCACCGTTATTAAGAGAAAATTTGATTGTTACTGAGTCGATGGTACTTTCTTGTATAGATTGAACGAAGTTGTTAATGGGATAGTGTTCAGATGTTTTTTTTTGATTAAAAATCATCGTGGTTTTCATTGTGCCTTGAATTTTGGCTGGAATAAAGTAGATATGAGTGGTCGTTTTGGCAACGATTAAATAATCGTAATATTTGAAATCATTGGTAGTAGATTTGGTGATTTGGTAATTAAGTGCTGCGTTGTTTGTGCCTGCTGTACGAGTAGAAGTATCCAATCCCCAACTGGTAAATTGTATAGTTTCACTGGAGGGAATATGGGCTTGGGTGATTTTTTTAATGTCTGCTGCAAAGTATTCAGAAAGCGTGTTGGAGTTGCTTGTGGAGTTCATTTGAGAGTAAACCACGAGAAAAATTATCGCAAAAATAATGAATATGCTAATGGATATCAATGTGGATTGGTTCATATAAAAATTAATGCAATCAGTTGAGTGAAATTTATTTGGAGATAGTTTTGGTGTTCTTGATTCTAACATTGCTGTAGCATTGTCAGTCCATCTTACATTTTCATACAGATTTTTTAATTCTATGAACTCACAGACTACATGCTAATCATCAATGGTGCATGACGCTATCACTTATGCAGCTTACGGGTTAATTTCATCACAAATCATAAATTCCCAAAAACGTCTTTGCCAAATTCCAGATTCTTGGCGTTTCGTGAGGCACTTAAATAACCGTTGTATAATTCACCGCAACAACTACTGACATGACGCTTAATGAGAACCACTCGTGCAGAAAAATTAGCATCCAGAATGTGGTAATGTCAAGATACAATGCCGCTGATCCGGTAACAAAACACCACCTTTTAAAAGGCAAAGTTTGTCAGGTTCTTTTAATCCCTTGGAGCAATGCTTGTCGAAATTCAGGATGTGTTAAGTTAATACGTTTTCTGTCTCGCACATTGTTCGTCAAAAAATAAGTGGCGTAGACTAACGAACACGACGGTAATTTTACATCGTTTATTCCCAAAAAAATGTAGGGTGCGTCCTACGCACCGTCATATGCTTCATTTAAAATCATTAATTGTGCGTGGAATGCACCCTACACTGGCTTATTCATCACCTAATGCCTGAGTTAATAATTTGTCATAGAGATTCTCTTCGTTTGCTTTTCGTTGCCATTGATTACCTCTTTGCTCCCACATTGCAATTAATCCTAACAATCTTAATGGATCAAATGCAGCGAAGTCAGCCTCGTCCTTACTTGCCCACCAAGTTCCTAATTCTGAGTCATCTTCACTTGGTTCTAACCACACCTTATATCCATGAGTCTGCAACACCAAAAGTGCTGAATTATATGTATTCATTGCATCAGCTAATCGAATTTTTTTTTCCATACTTGAACCTTATACGCTATTTTCCACATTTAATTACTGATTCAGGAATTTCTCCTTCAATAAGAACTTCATTATTTTTTTTCATAATTTGTTTGACGTTATTTGCGTCTTTTCTGACACGCTTATCAGGGTGGTTCTTCATCATCTTCGCCACATCATCAGGGCCATATACCTTTATGACACCTTCTTTTTGTAGATTATTTATATCACTTAATGAAACTTTACTGGTATTATTTCCGCTGGAAAATTTTTTGGTAGATTTTCTAGTAGTAGCAAATGAAGTAAAAATACTTGTTTTATTGGACTCTTTACGAACGTGATCCCAAGGAGTAGTAATATCAGCACTACTTCCCAGTGGTTTTCCTACCGACCCACCACTATAATTATCATCCCCCCTGAAAAGGTATGATGAAGCAAGTCCAAATGGATCCACCCACATAATTGGATTGATAACATATAAGTAAATATTTAAATTGCCTAACAATCCAATAGGATCTGGAGAAATAAAACGACCACACTGTGGTTCATAGTACCTTGCTCTTGTATAGTATAGTCCACTTTCCTGATCAAACCACTGTCCCTGAAACAGAATCGGACAATCAATCTTATCTGACTTAAACGGCTCAATCTTTCCCCAAGCACTATAACTCACCGACCATACAATATTACCTTCACTATCCACAAGCTCTCGCGGTGTAGCTAAATGATCACAAATAACAGAATAAAGCTGATTATTTTGTACTTTACACTGCGGACTAAAACTACCAGGCTCAAAAACCCAACTAGAATTTACAACCTCATTCTCAACCTCATGAACAACAACATTCCTATCCCAAATAAACCGAGTTGTCTTTTCAGGGCATTCCTTAACTATCCTTCGCCCCAACGCATCATACTTATATTCCCAAACATCACCCGTAGGCGTTGTCACAGAGCGAAGTTGATCTTCCGCATCCCATTCATACAACCATACTTTTGGCTCTGCACTGTCGCAGTCCTCAATTTTCTTGATCAGCCGCCCATTGGCATCATACAAATATTGGGTGTCACCCTGCCGCTGCAAAGTATCACCGGGTCCATATTCTAGCACTATATCATCCAATTGGATAATATTACTCGTACTATCATAATCAAATTTTTCGGACATGCCTATGTTTATATCTCCGGTTCACGCCGTGCTTGAATCAAACTTTCAGCAGCATATATATATGTGGGTATTTTCCTACTTTTCATCATTTTGAGGTGAGATGACGGTTTTTTTTATACAATACGTTTTCTGTCTCGCACATTGTTCGTCAAATAAATAAGTTGCTCCAGCAACTCGAACACGATGGTAATTTTACATCGTTTATTCCCCAAAAAATGTAGGGTGCGTCCTACGCACCTTCATCGGCATTTAAAATCATTAATTAATGGTGCGTGGGACGCACCCTACGCTGCAATGCCATTAAGTTAAGGGCAACCATAAAGGATTGCCCCTACGTGAATCGTGATTTTTTGTAGGGGCGGGTGTAGGGGCAATCCCTTGTGGTTGCCCGCCCCTACGCCAATGGCATTGACCCTACGCTGGCTCCTTGATCAAATCATGAGAAGATCCAGATCCCGTCAAGGAAAATGGGGGAAGGTGGGTTTCGCTCTACCCACCCTACGCTTGCTTTGTCTAATTAAAGTAGCAAAATCTATCTCAGTTTCCACCGAACATACTAAACTATGTTGATATTGATTACCCATTGTTATTCCTTACTAACATTGCTATGTAACCATAGTTGTAGATTGTCATAAAATTGTATTACTTTAATTTCACCGTTATTAAGAGAAAATTTGATTGTTACTGAGTCGATGGTACTTTCTTGTATAGATTGAACGAAGTTGTTAATGGGATAGTGTTCAGATGTTTTTTTTTGATTAAAAATCATCGTGGTTTTCATTGTGCCTTGAATTTTGGCTGGAATAAAGTAGATATGAGTGGTCGTTTTGGCAACGATTAAATAATCGTAATATTTGAAATCATTGGTAGTAGATTTGGTGATTTGGTAATTAAGTGCTGCGTTGTTTGTGCCTGCTGTACGAGTAGAAGTATCCAATCCCCAACTGGTAAATTGTATAGTTTCACTGGAGGGAATATGGGCTTGGGTGATTTTTTTAATGTCTGCTGCAAAGTATTCAGAAAGCGTGTTGGAGTTGCTTGTGGAGTTCATTTGAGAGTAAACCACGAGAAAAATTATCGCAAAAATAATGAATATGCTAATGGATATCAATGTGGATTGGTTCATATAAAAATTAATGCAATCAGTTGAGTGAAATTTATTTGGAGATAGTTTTGGTGTTCTTGATTCTAACATTGCTGTAGCATTGTCAGTCCATCTTACATTTTCATACAGATTTTTTAATTCTATGAACTCACAGACTACATGCTAATCATCAATGGTGCATGACGCTATCACTTATGCAGCTTACGGGTTAATTTCATCACAAATCATAAATTCCCAAAAACGTCTTTGCCAAATTCCAGATTCTTGGCGTTTCGTGAGGCACTTAAATAACCGTTGTATAATTCACCGCAACAACTACTGACATGACGCTTAATGAGAACCACTCGTGCAGAAAAATTAGCATCCAGAATGTGGTAATGTCAAGATACAATGCCGCTGATCCGGTAACAAAACACCACCTTTTAAAAGGCAAAGTTTGTCAGGTTCTTTTAATCCCTTGGAGCAATGCTTGTCGAAATTCAGGATGTGTTAAGTTAATACGTTTTCTGTCTCGCACATTGTTCGTCAAAAAATAAGTGGCGTAGACTAACGAACACGACGGTAATTTTACATCGTTTATTCCCAAAAAAATGTAGGGTGCGTCCTACGCACCGTCATATGCTTCATTTAAAATCATTAATTGTGCGTGGAATGCACCCTACACTGGCTTATTCATCACCTAATGCCTGAGTTAATAATTTGTCATAGAGATTCTCTTCGTTTGCTTTTCGTTGCCATTGATTACCTCTTTGCTCCCACATTGCAATTAATCCTAACAATCTTAATGGATCAAATGCAGCGAAGTCAGCCTCGTCCTTACTTGCCCACCAAGTTCCTAATTCTGAGTCATCTTCACTTGGTTCTAACCACACCTTATATCCATGAGTCTGCAACACCAAAAGTGCTGAATTATATGTATTCATTGCATCAGCTAATCGAATTTTTTTTTCCATACTTGAACCTTATACGCTATTTTCCACATTTAATTACTGATTCAGGAATTTCTCCTTCAATAAGAACTTCATTATTTTTTTTCATAATTTGTTTGACGTTATTTGCGTCTTTTCTGACACGCTTATCAGGGTGGTTCTTCATCATCTTCGCCACATCATCAGGGCCATATACCTTTATGACACCTTCTTTTTGTAGATTATTTATATCACTTAATGAAACTTTACTGGTATTATTTCCGCTGGAAAATTTTTTGGTAGATTTTCTAGTAGTAGCAAATGAAGTAAAAATACTTGTTTTATTGGACTCTTTACGAACGTGATCCCAAGGAGTAGTAATATCAGCACTACTTCCCAGTGGTTTTCCTACCGACCCACCACTATAATTATCATCCCCCCTGAAAAGGTATGATGAAGCAAGTCCAAATGGATCCACCCACATAATTGGATTGATAACATATAAGTAAATATTTAAATTGCCTAACAATCCAATAGGATCTGGAGAAATAAAACGACCACACTGTGGTTCATAGTACCTTGCTCTTGTATAGTATAGTCCACTTTCCTGATCAAACCACTGTCCCTGAAACAGAATCGGACAATCAATCTTATCTGACTTAAACGGCTCAATCTTTCCCCAAGCACTATAACTCACCGACCATACAATATTACCTTCACTATCCACAAGCTCTCGCGGTGTAGCTAAATGATCACAAATAACAGAATAAAGCTGATTATTTTGTACTTTACACTGCGGACTAAAACTACCAGGCTCAAAAACCCAACTAGAATTTACAACCTCATTCTCAACCTCATGAACAACAACATTCCTATCCCAAATAAACCGAGTTGTCTTTTCAGGGCATTCCTTAACTATCCTTCGCCCCAACGCATCATACTTATATTCCCAAACATCACCCGTAGGCGTTGTCACAGAGCGAAGTTGATCTTCCGCATCCCATTCATACAACCATACTTTTGGCTCTGCACTGTCGCAGTCCTCAATTTTCTTGATCAGCCGCCCATTGGCATCATACAAATATTGGGTGTCACCCTGCCGCTGCAAAGTATCACCGGGTCCATATTCTAGCACTATATCATCCAATTGGATAATATTACTCGTACTATCATAATCAAATTTTTCGGACATGCCTATGTTTATATCTCCGGTTCACGCCGTGCTTGAATCAAACTTTCAGCAGCATATATATATGTGGGTATTTTCCTACTTTTCATCATTTTGAGGTGAGATGACGGTTTTTTTTATAGAATACGTTTTCTGTCTCGCACATTGTTCGTCAAATAAATAAGTTGCTCCAGCAACTCGAACACGATGGTAATTTTACATCGTTTATTCCCCAAAAAATGTAGGGTGCGTCCTACGCACCTTCATCGGCATTTAAAATCATTAATTAATGGTGCGTGGGACGCACCCTACGCTGCAATGCCATTAAGTTAAGACCATGTAGGGTGGATTAAGCGATAGCGTATCCACCAAAACTTATATATTAATCAGGTGGATACGCTCCGCTTAATCCACCCTACATGTATGGTTTTGTCGCGATACTTAATGGCATTGACCCTACGCTGGCTCCTTGATCAAATCATGAGAAGATCCAGATCCCGTCAAGGAAAATGGGGGAAGGTGGGTTTCGCTCTACCCACCCTACGCTTGCTCAAAAAGCAAGGTGCTAATCTTTATTGTTGGAGTTCTGGCGGTGCTGATTACGCTCAAAAAAGCGCGGCTGAATTTTCCATTGCCGATATTTTTACGGCTTTTCCGGCCACAAGTCATGATTGATGATCAAAATATCAATGATTGGAAAAGACTGATTCAAGTACACCCCTTTTCATGTACCCAGCAAACACTAGAAAACTATCAAGTGGAGCTTGAAGGACAATAAAACGATTATTCAATAATTGATTCTAATGGCACCATGTTTTTCTGGCTCGTAACCATCAGGCCAAACAGTCGAATTGTTAAAAATCGCCCCTTCTAATGATGCTCGAATAACCGTTCAAATTAGAGCCTTTAAAAACCGCACAAAAAATGTCTGCCTGAGCCAGTGAGGCACTTTGAAGGTCAATGCCATTAAGTGGGCAGATTAGCCCATACATGTAGGGTGGATTAAGCGGAGCGTATCCACATGATTAATATATAGTTTTTTTAATATTGAAGTGTTTTTGCTCCAAATAGTGATGAAACGAAGTAACTACGCAAAGCGACGTTCAATTGCTCAATCGCTTTTTCAATCACTTCCAGTTGGTGAATAATAAAATAGCTTAGTTCATTATCATTGGTTTCAGTGAAGCTGTATCAAGACGCTTATGGGGACTACACCATCCCGTGAGAAAATCCATCACTTCTAATACAACATCTTCATAGTCTTCGTCCGTCGTTGTTTCACGGAAATCTTCAAATTCGGCTAGAATACTCTCCTTCGAGTATCCTTTACCCAGTAAATCTTTAACGATTTGTTCCAATTTTTCTATTGGGCTATTTTTTTGTAAAGCCTCTGTTAAAACGGATAGTTTATCGTTCATTTTTGATGACATGTCAAAGTCCATTCATGTAGAGCGGCTATTATTGCCTGTTGATATTCTTCAAGCGGCATTTCTGTTATAGGTATCAATGCCCTCTCTGATTCCCAGAGTTCTAGCACCTACCACCGGCAAACCGTTAGCATTTATTTTCATTGAACGATATAATAAATAATTATCCATAATCGAAAAAGTGTATTCTGATTAATCCGCAAATCCATTGTATTCTGATTGCATGATTGTATCAATCAGTAGATTAAGGGTTTCGATGCTAATGTTAAAAAAAAAAACATTTAGAAAGTGGGACGCACCCGGAGCTTGCTGCCATATCATATAGATTTTAAATTGGAACCTCCGATGGATTAGCGGAGCGTTAAAAATCCTATTTGTTTGAAAAAATGATTTTGGGGACTAATGTAGGGTGCGTCCTACGCACCGTCTTAAATCGGCACCATTTGATTTTAAATAAATAATTAATGGTGCGTGGGACGCACCCTACGCTTGCTAGGGTTTTCTGTACACAAACCTGTCGATAGCTTTCGTCTTTACAACAACACATTACTTGGCAAATAGCTTTATTATCAATTTTTTTAACAAATGCCTCTCGCGCCTTAACAGAAGGTTCAGAACCTGAGCACTCAGTACAGTGTGCAGCAAAAGTTTCATTCGCGAATATTTCACCTGCCTCAATTGCAGCAGACAAAGCTGCAAGACCAGGACCAAGACTTTCAGCACAATTCATTTGACGTTATTCCTCTTTAGGTTTAAATTGATGAATATCTTCGCTTGATGACGTAGCAAAATGTTTCTGCCAAAATGAAGGTTTGGTTCGCTGAACAAATGCTAACATACGCATATTAGCTTTCACACTAGGATCCTCAATTACAGTTTTGAAAGTTGATGTTTTCTCCACAGCTATGTTATATACAACTTTAAAGGTTACAAATGTATATATATCTGACTTAGAGCTAAGAGCATTTTGCTGTGCATTAAATACCGCAGCTTGGACTTGCAGCCGCAGATTATCGTGACGATGAAGTTTTGGATACTGATTAAGTAGTTTATTACAAAATTCGTCGATATCACGCTGTTCTGCATTCTTTTTAAAAATTGTAATCTGTTCACTTCTAATTTGAATCATTTTACCGCAACTTTTATAAAAATGGTGGGGTTCGCTATCGCTCTACCCATTCTACACCCCAATGCCATTAAGCCAGCGTAGGGTGCGTGGGACAAACCCTACGCTTGCAGAGCGATACCGGATCAATGTCACGAACATCGTCCGGGCATTCTTGTTGTACATGTTTGACGACGAAGTCGATAAATTTTTCTTCGTCGTGCATTAGCATTGCTTCGATTTGTTCTTGTCTTATGTTTATCATGTGATTATTTTGTACTTTTAGGTGGGTTACGAAACCACTCTACATTTAAGTCATGCTACGCTGGCTGAAAAATACGCAAGCCTTGATTTTATTAGGCTCTGTCTTTTTACTCTCTTTTTTAAAATCACCTTAAAAATACGCGAGTCTTGATTTTATTAGGCTCTGTGTTTTTACTCTTTTTTTTAAAATCACTTTAAAAATACGCAAGCCTTGATTTTATTAGGTTCTGTCTTTTTACTCTCTTTTTTAAAATCACTTTAAAAATACGCGAGCCTTGATTTTATTAGTCTCTGTGTTTTTACTCTCATTTTTAAAATCACTTTAAAAATACGCGAGTCTTGATTTTATTAGTCTCTGTCTTTTTACTCTCTTTTTTGAAATCACCTTAAAAATTACCATCATTTCTAAAATAGCTTAATTTCAATTCTTACATATATATTAGGTGATAGAGTACAGCTAATCTGCTCCAAGGAGAATAAACCAAATTTGACTCATATAAAATAGCTTTAAAAAAATAGAGAAACGATTTGTGGGACTTGGTAATGTAGGGTGCGTCCTACGCACCGTCATCGGCACCATTTAAAATAATTAAATTAATGGTGCGTGATAATTAATGGTGCGTGGGACGCACCCTACGCTTGCTATATATTATTCCATCAATAATAGATAAGTAATATAAGATGTCATCTTCTAAAAAGAAGTCTTTAACAAGTACATTATCTAATTTGATTATCTCGTTGTTTTGGCGATTTTCTATATCATAACTACCAAATATCGTTTTGAAAGTTCTTTTTCTTTTTTTATTATCCCAATGCATTATGCTTTTTTCATAGAAAACAGTATTGTTTTTGATAATGAGTTTTCCATTATCAAGTTCTAAGAATACATCTAAGATTGACTTATCTCCTTTAACACTGTTGAACTTTGAATCAAATATAAACACTTTGTCTTTTATAGGTTTTCCTATAGAGTTCAAATATAAATAATATTTGTCATTAAAAAAAATTGCTTTAGTTAAAAATCTATAGTTGACATCTTCTTTATCGTTGCCATCTGATATAAACACATTTTTATCTTTTGCTAAATCATAATAATATATTTTTCCTATATGATTTACATAAGTCGTATATATAACCTGATCATTTTCTATATAAATGAAACCACCAAGCGGCACTATAGGAAGTGTTTTTAGAAAATTGAAATCTCTATCATACACTTTAACCTTATTGACGCTCTCATGTACATACAGATTATTTGCATAGCACGTAATGTTAGGTAAATTAATTAAGCCTGTTTGAGTTCTCTTGGATACTTTCTGTGAAATCTTAGTTTTCTTTACTAGTTCATTGTGTTGGTATTTATACAACGTGTAATCTTCAGAAATTATATAAATAACATTGTTTGACACGCAAAAGTCTGATATCCCTTGACTGAAATATAAAGAGAGGGATTGCAGGGTTTCTCCCTGAGCACAAGGAAATAAACACACCAAAACGTACAGCAAAAAATATGGTCCAAGTTTTTGTCGTACAGTAAAATTCTTGAAGTTAATTGTCAACAATTACTTTACTCCTATGTAAAATAAGAAATCACCATCATCTACGCCGTTAATTGGAAATTCCTTGTAAGTCTTTTTAAATGTTCCGTCTTTGATATATTTCTTTGTCTTGGGATCATCATTTGCCCTTGCCCAATTCGGAAAATACGTTCCATATTCTTCCCGCAAATAATAGCCAGCCTTAGGGCTTTTACCCAATCCTGATGGGCTTACCCAATGATCGGCACCGGATGTTGGATCATTGGCGGTGGGATTTGAATTAGATAATCTTTTTCCAGCAGCTTTCATACTTTTTGTAAAATTAGGAAGAAAAGCATATTTATTTGAATCATCCATACCACTGAACCGAGTATTAAGCTTCTCATAGTGACTTATTTCTGCTCCTTTAGGTTCTCTCACTGTACCACCAGTCATATTTAAATATGCGTAAGCAATAGCTTCTTTAGCTTTGCTATTGGAAGTCCCAGCTTCGTTGTTCACCACATTGGCAAGTGTGAATATCTTGTCTCCATGTTTGCAATTTTGCTGCACTTGTTTGTTAAACGAAGCTTTATCTTGTTTACATGATTTAATCCTTTGTAGAAAATCTTTAAAAGGTGAGTCACCGTCACTTTGAGCCCAGTTTTTCTTTTTATATTCTGCAACCTTTTTATCATACTTTTCCTGATACGAGTTGATCTGAGAGTCATAAAATTTATTAACGTCGTCAATAAATTTCTGAGTATCAGTGTTATAATTTGAACAGTTTTTAGTACACTTTGTACAGAGCATACCGTTAACATCTTTAGCCGCATCATTCTGTTGGCGAGCACGATCAGCAGCATTACCTTTAGCCATTATTGCAATCTCCTTGATTATTCAGTTCAGGAAACCAAGCATCATAATTTTTATTTGTCTCAGCTTCTTCCCAAGCCTTGTCAGGCACACATTCTATCATAGTATTAAAGCGTTGTTCGATAGGGACTGATTTGTCGCGCAATGCGCGTTGAATATCAGCTTGTTCATCGAAGTTAGGCGAAATGTCAAACATAATGGCAACGAAAGCAGTTAAGTCTTGTGGCTTTTCTAAGTCATAACTGCGGGCGCGTGTTAGTCCATTTGTTACCATTTCTCGGAGCGATACCGGTTCAATGTCACGGACATCGTCCGGGCATTCTTGTTGTATATGTTTGACAACGAAGTCAATAAATTTTTCTTCGTGTTGCATTAGCATTGTTTCTATTTGTTCTTGTCTTATGTTGATCATGCGATTATTTTGTACTTTATGCTACGCTGGCTGAAAAATACGCAAGCCGGTTTGGTTTTATTCGTTGTTTTACATTGGCTGTACTCACTCGCCAAAAATAGCTTGGCTTTAATTCTTATATATAGCGTAGGGTCAATGCCATATCGTCTCGGGCAACCACAAGGGTTTGCTACCGCATTTTATGTAGGGGCAATCCTTTATGGTTGCCCTTAATTTAATGGCATTGAAAGTCGTGAGAAACCAGTCTAACCGGTAAAAATACTGTTGGTGCCACGCCGAGTGCCGCTGCAATGTCCATAATTCCACTGTTAGCTTGATCAAGAAAACCATCAAATATTTTTTTCATCATCTCATTTTTAGGGGTAAAATGACGATCAAGTAGGAATATACCATCGGCTCAATGCCATTAAGTTAAGCTTTTTTGTAGGGTGGGTAGAGCTTCGCTGCACCCACCAAATCGTTGAAATTTATAACAAAGGTGGGTTTCGCTCTCGCTCTACCCACCCTACAATATCTCTTAACTTAATGGCATTGACCATCGGCTCCCCCCCGACTTCGCGCCTGTTTTTCATCAAATCCATACGCCGCATTTTTGAGTGCTTTTAGCATTTTCTTTGATTTCCATACGCGCTCTTTTAGGGCTTGTTTTTTTAATCGCATGGTAATCCCAACGTTCTGCCATTTCGTGAAAATGAATGAAAAATTGTGAATGCCGATAAAGGTAAGTTCTTTTCAATTTCAGTTAATTTTGATTTGACTTCTGAGAGTTCCATTTTGGTTTCCTCAGTTAAATATTTTTCATTGCAAATGTCCATATTGGTCATTTTAAATCCTTCGGCACGATGAGGTTTATTTTCTAATCGCTTATAATTGTTAATTATCCAACGGGATAAGTATTTTAAAGCCGTTTTAATTGTACCCGTGTATAAAGGGCTTGTATGGGTAACAATATAAAATGAATGACCATGTTTAACATTAGGTTTAGAATAATACGTTACCAAAGGGTTTTCCTTGGACATAATGCTCACGAAAAACATCTCCTCTTTAAATACTCAATTTTTCAAATCACCTTAAAAATACGCAAGCCTTGATTTTATTAGGCTCTGTCTTTTTAGTCTCATTTTTCAAATCACCTAAAAAGAATGACTCGTACTAGGAATTGAGGCTTGTTGTTTTAAAGGAGCTCACTCCCCAAATCCGTTGTACTATATATTAAGTGATAGCTTGAGCCGGTTGTTTTACATTAGCTGTACTCACTCGCCAAAAATAGCTTAGCTTTAACTCTTATATATATATATTAAGCTTGAGCCGGTTTTTGTTAATGAATGACCATCCACACATGATTATTTTACAACCTCAAAGAAATCCTATTTCTTCAAGAAATAGGATTTCTCGCTACTCTATTTGCCACATGTCCCACAAAACGGTGTCCCACTTTTTGCCGCTTGTTCTAATGTTATCTTTTGAGCCATCAAAGTGGGAAAATCGAGTGAAATTGGCTCCCACGTCTCCGGTGGGGATGGGGCTTTAAATTTTTCACCGGGCTTGGCATCATCGGCTTCTTTGGGTTGGCTTGGTCCTTTTGGTTTTGCCTTTTTAACACTAGCCGCTGAGCCTCCACTGTTGATTTTCACCATCGCGCCCTTAATGGTGACGCCGCTTGGGTCAAGCTTGATAAAGCTACCTCCAGCTTTCAGGGTGATATCCATGCCTGCGTCTATGACAATTTTCATGCCCGCCTTGAGGTGGGTTTCCATGCCACTACTGTTGAAATATTTTTTCCCTATCTTTTCATGGCACTCCTTTTTGACTTCTAGGTATTGATTGCCCGATACATGGGTGCTGTCATTGCCTTTAACGGTTAGGTTATTGGTTTTTTCGATTAGGTGTTTGGCGTGCTTTTTGACAATGAGGTTGTGGTCATTGCCAATATATTCTCGACGATCATTTTTGACGCGCAGATCATAGTCTTTTTCGGCGTGAATAAATATCTGTTCTTTG
>JSZA02000373.1 GCA_000785145.2 Candidatus Thiomargarita nelsonii | reverse complement strand
TCTGCTTATTTTTTGATTTGTAACCAAAGTAATATCAAAGTCTCTCTTAGAGAAATCTGTAATCATCTCACCAAAGGTACTTTTCTTTGGATTGAAAGTCGTACCTGTAACTCGACTACCCGTCGCAAATCCTTCTGTCACTGTAACTCCCTTAGTTTGCAAGAATTCCTTGATCAATTGTTGTGCTTTCTGGAATTGTTCAGTAGTCAATCCGTATGGAACGTCAGGAATTTTTAGAGCATCTTTGGCTAAATCAGCAATTTCTTTGTTTGACTTACCTGGGTGGGCTTTTTTCAGGGAAGCCTCAACATTTGCTTTTTGAGTTTCTCGTTGTGACTTTACATTCCATTTTTCTTTTTGAATTGTATCATCAGCCCACTTTACAGTAAAATCACTCTGAGCATCATCAGTTCTATTTATCATTCAAAACTTCCTTATTCAAAACGGCCTCATTCAAAATTTATTCTTAGGATAAAATAATATCAAGCATCACATATCCGTTTGTGGTTTCATAAATGCTTTTCCCCAAATGGCTTGCACTTTTTCCTTTGACACAATATGATTTCGTCTCCCCGTTATCAGTTTCGGCTCTCGTTTCAGTTCTTCAATAATTAATGGTAGGAGATTAATGGTGCGTGGGACGCACCCTACACATATCTATTTATTAATTAAGGTGCGTGGGACGCACCCTACGCTTGCTGATTCTTTGCGTTTTTGTCTTGATGGATTTAGCCGTTGTATGATTCACCACAACAACGACTGACATTACGTTTAATGATAGCCCATCGTGCAGAAAAATTAGCAGTTATGGTGGTAATGTCCATATACAATGAAGATGCTTTGGTAACAAAACGCAGGCATCCATTTTAAAGGGCAAAGTTTGTCGGGTTCTTTTAAATCCTTCTCGTAGTGCTTGTCGAAATTCAGGGCGCGTTAAGTCAATGCGTTTTCTGTATAGCACATTAACAGTCAAAAAATAAGTTGCGTGGGCTCATTGACGAACACGACGGTAATTTGACATCGTTTATTCCAGAAATGGTAGGGTGCGTCCTACGCACCGTCTTCGGCACCATTTAAAATAATTAAATTAATGGTGCGTGATAATTAATGGTGCGTGGGACGCACCCTACGCTTGGTCATGTCGGGTGCGTCCTGTGCACAAATAAAGTGCGTATCCAATTAAGTTCCTTGAAATTCACCAAAATTCTGATTTTCAATTTTAGGAACCATGCCACCCCAATGAGCAGGATAAATACCAGCTTTGACATCATGAAAAGTTGAGTAGGGCCAATCACTTACTTGTTGCATAAACCGTGTTTAACCGGATTGTAGTAAATATAATCGACATGTTTTTCAAAATCCATTTCATCACAAACGAAATGTTCCCAAAAACGTCTTTCAGAGGAAAAAGTTTTTGTGGGTACTTATTCACAAAAACTTTTTCCTCTGAAGCCAAATTCCAGATTCTTTGCGTTTTTGTCTTGATGGACTTAAAGAGCCGTTGTATGAATCACCACAATAACGACTGACATTACGTTTAATGATAGCCCATCGTGCAGAAAAATTAGCATCATTGGGTGGTAATGTCCATATACAATGCATAAGCTCAGGCAACAAAACACAAGCATCCATTTTAAAAGGCAAAGTTTGTCGAGTTCTTTTAATCCCTTCTCGTAGTGCTTGTCGAAATTCCGGGCGCGTTAAGTCAATGCGTTTTCTGTCTAGCACATTAACGGTAAAAAAATAAGTTGCTCCTGCAACTCGAACACGACGGTAATTTGACATAGTTTCTTCCCCCTAAGTGTAGGGTGCGTCCTACGCACCGTCTTCTGCACCATTTTATTTTAAATTTTTAAATAAATAATTAATGGTGTGTGATTCATGGTGCGTGGGACGCACCCTACACATATCTATTAATTTCGGTGCGTGGGACGCACCCTACGCTCGCTACACATATTAATATCAAGCCAAAGGATGCAGCCGGAGCGAACTTGTTTAGCATCATTTTTAGGTTACACGCTGCGGAACCCTTCCTATGCTTGTTGATGCCTTGTTCCCAACTTTGTAATACTTTATTTGTGCCCAGGACGCACCCTACGCTTGCTAAAACTTCTAAATTCATGGGATGCAAGGCCGTAAAAGCTTGATGGCGTGGGCGGTGGGTCATAATTTCCAATAACCGATCGATGCCGTGTGCATAATGGGTGTATGTTTTGCCTACGTTTTGTAGTTTAATAACTGCCATTTTTTATAACTGCTCAATAAAAATTAGTTTACTTTGGTGTTACAGACGGCAGTAAAGTTGTAATAAGAATAGTTGCCTTTCCTGTTTTGCCCTGACTGAGTTTGTCGTATCGTTTCTTCATTTTTTCCATTAACTGAATGGAACGTGTTTGAAGTCCTCGATCAGCCGTTCTGAGTTTATCAGTGCCATACCTTGATTTTTTATAGACTTTGTTTTTCCCCAGGGATAAAATTTTATTTTGAATCTCGCGGAGATCAGTAGAATGGATAGGCAATATACATCCCTCAATAAACATCGTTTTATGAGCACGATGAATTTGAATATATGTTCGGTGCCCCGTTCCTGATAGTTGTAATCGCCAGCCTTTTGAGCCGTCAGATCTCACTTTGATTTCGTATTTTCCATTTTGAATACGACTTTTAGATGACTTGGAACGTCCTTTGCTATCAGCTCTCCAAAGTAATTCGTAAGTGTAGCAAAAAAATTCCCACGTTTGCTTGTCATTAAGTAGGTATAACCCTCCCCAATGTGTCGTTGTCGATATTCGACATAAATATAAAAAGTCCCAGGCCATAATTGCTTCCTTTTGGATTTGGTAGGGTGCGTCCTACGCACCGTTTTCGGCACCCTTTAAAATAATTAAAATAATGGTACGTGATAATTAATGGTGCCAGATTAATGGTGCGTGGGACGCACCCTACGCACCCTACGCTCGCTTACATATATATATTAGGTGATAGTGTACAGCTAATGTGCTCCAAGGAGAATAAACCAAATTTGACTCATATAAAATAGCTTTAAAAAAATAGAGTAGGGTGCGTCCTACGCACCGTCTTAAATCGGCACCATTTGATTTTAAATAAATAATTAATGGTGCGTGATTAATGGTGCGTGGGACGCACCCTACGCTTGCTCTCTTTTTTGAAATCACCTGAAAAATACGCGAGCCTTGATTTTATTAGGCTCTGTCTTTTTAGTCTCATTTTGAAATCACCTTAAAAATTACCCTCATTTCTAAAATAGCTTAATTTAAATTCATATATTAGGTGATAGAGTACAGCTAATCTGCTCCAAGGAGAATAAACCAAATTTGACTCATATAAAATAGCTTTAAAAAAATAGAGAAACGATTTGTGGGACTTGGTAATGTAGGGTGCGTCCTACGCACCGTCATCGGCACCATTTAAAATAATTAAATTAATGGTGCGACTTTATTTGTGCCCAGGACGCACCCTACATACCTATTAATTTCGGTGCGTGGGACGCACCCTACGCTTGCTTCACTCTATCTATCCTACGCTCAGTATTTTTATTCCCTTATATGTACATAATCATGGGCAAGTGATATATAAGCCAAACGCCCTCTGTCGATTGGAGGACAACCAGAGCCACCATTGACTTCAGGATTTAGAAATACTTTTCCATCATCCCGCACAATTAACCCCTTAAACTTTGTATCACAATCATATCTTGGCTCTTTCTCATCAAAGTTGATCTTCTTATGTGACTCAATAAGAACAACCCAAGCATCATAATACCGCTCTACTCGAATAACATTTGTGCCAGATATTCTAATAAAGTCACAAGTTTCTGGGTAAGGTAAACTAACATCGATTGTCGATATTACGTTGTTTCCTATTATTCGCCAAGCTACTTTGCACTGTTCAGTAAGATGAATACCAATTTTTCCAAGGCGAAGTTCATTACACTGTGCTGACGCAACGAATGAACACAACAACAATGTAGCAGTAATAGCTGACAGATATGACATACGTTTATTATTCATTTTACATTTATTATAAGTTTATAATTTCCAGAACCAAATAGGAGAAGCCTTCCAGTAAGCTTGTCCTACCGGTGCTGTTTTATTCCAAAGATCGATATGTCCTTGGCCACTATATCCTGGAATGTTCATGTAACAAATGACTCCTCGTTTACCAGTTATGTTTTTTGGTTTTGATCCGGGTGTTACCCACCCTAAATCATGTTTTCCCCATACATTCCTGAGAATACTAGCTAAATCCTGAGCACCTCGGACATATCCATGAGGACAGATGTTCTTACCAGATGTCTTGAAGTGGTTTAGTAATGCAGATTCAGCAGCAACTAGTGCCTCACTCATCCGAATTGCACAAGTATTTGGAAATACCAGACTACAAGAATGTGTACCAGCAAGCTTATAGTTTGTTTTTACATCCTTCCATAGTGGTCGTACAGAACGTGGCATCTATTTACCTCCTCAATTAAATTGCCTTAATCCTCACTCAGCGTCCAACTGATATTATTCATACCTTTACTGAATGAGCTATTGTAAATTCTGACAATGTGTTTTCTAGCACATTGAAAAAATTGTATGTGATTAATGGTGCATGGAACGCACCCTGCGCTGGTTACGCATTAAAGTGCGTGTGACGCACCCCGCTTGCTCGCTTCTTGTTTTAAAACAAGAAGAATTTTTATTAATTCCGCATAATCAAGCCAATGAAAATCCACAAGAGCGGGTTTTGTTCCTAAGGTAAAATTCACCCCTTGGCTCTTATGAAAACTTTCAATAATTTCAATAATATTATTGGCTGAAAAATCCAAAGTAATAATTAATGGATGTTGAGAGGCAATCTGATTAATGTCATCTATCTGAAGTTCATCGGGATATTTAGGACATTCTTTTTTTAGAAAATTCCAAGAATCGTCAATATCGGTTAATAGATCAACATGAAAATAAGAAGCATATAACTCCTTTTCCTTTTCAAAGTGGCTAAGTATCCAACTAGGATCATCTTCATAAGAGGCTTCAATTCCAGAATAAACTAAACCAACACCAAGTTCTTTGAGTACTTTCCTAATAGAATTTTCCGGAATTTCTGTCTTTGAACATTGAATCAAATCAAATCCGCAGTTCCTTGTTAAGGTAACCAAATCGTCATTAATATCTACTTCGCCACATAATTTAGCAGACACTAAACATTCACGAATAGAACACGCCATTTCTTTGGAAACCTGACGTTTATCGTCAAATAGAGTTTCTGATTTAAGAGAAACACCAATGATGTTAACTCCTAAATTCTGTAATTCAGTAGCTTCTTGTACAGAGCTAACCCGGTCAACTTTAATAATTGGCTTCATAAACTAATCCTTATATATTATTTCTGTTTTTTCTCCGGTGGTTGGCTTGTAGGTTGCACGATCAACTACCTTTATCTTTCCCTTTGTACTTGTTGAAATCTTATAGTATGAACCTCCGTGTCTGCCCCCACCAGGATGATATTGAATATTAGTAATTTTTGGATGCCCTTCTATTCTAATCTGTTTTGAGAGTTTAGACCCTTTTTTGCCTGATTCAATTACAGTTTTATATCCAGCATTTTGAAACAAATCTCGTATTTCTTCCGGAGATTTTCCCCATATTGATTTTGGATCATTTAAAAGCTTGTCAACAAATTTATTACATAATTCTGTTGCACTTGGCTTTCTTTTTGGAAACTCATTTTTAGCTTTTTTAGCTGGATTAGTTTTGGGTTTAGGTCCTTTTTTCGGTGCCTTTTTTAGTAGTTCTGAAAGGAGTTTCAGTAATTTACCCATAACGATGCTGTCCTGTTCTGTGATTTACTTATGTATCACATTTTCAAGTTGTGCGTTCTCATCGCGTTCAAGCGCATTAAGATGGTCGATTAATTTCTTAATCTTTTCCTCATTATCATAAGGTGCTATATCAGATGTTTCTAAATATTCACGCATTTCTGGCATTTCATCAAACTTCATACCAAATAAGAAAGTAAGGCATGTCCATTGTGCAATGCCACGTTCAGTTTCTATGCCATATATTGATGCACGCTGCTCACTTTCTTCAATGTGATTGAGCAGCGCAACTTCATCGTATTCTTGAGTTTCATCAGGCATTTCTTCGCGAAGAAACGCTGCTAATCGTTGGTGAAAGTTTGTTCGTGCAATACGATCAAATTCTTCCATTTGTTCTTTACGAATTGTTAGCATAATTACTCTATCCTAATTGGTACTTGTTTACTTCAAGCCAAAACTGTTCCAATGCTGCTGAAGTTGCAGCAAACTAGTTATGTGTTGTCAACTTTCTATATGTTCCACCTTTACCTGTTCTAAAATAATATCTTGTGTTGATTGAATGAATCTGGTGAGTTTTTCGATGAGTAATGCAAAGTCCACTGGTGGATAATCAGCTTGAATTAGAAGTTTGTCATCATCCATTGAAATCTGTGCTGGAAATAAAATGTTTCCGGCCTCTTTCCATTCCCGCGCTGATCTTTGGGTTTCAAAAGCTGTCCAACATGTCATTTTCCACATAGCATTGAAAAATTGCTCTATTGCCTTGAATTGTGATGTATCCAGTTGAGAATGAAAAGACAGCCATGCTCTGAATAGGCGATATTCATAATCATCAGGCCATCCTTGCACTTCCCCCATATCATCTTCAATATCAATTATTTCTGTTAGATAGTCCTGTGACGATTGAATCATTACATTAAGACTTTCAAGTAGTTTGGGCATAGACATGCCAGCAAAAATATCTGAATCAATCGTGATGGAAGATATAAGGCGTTCCTCCATATCTCCGGTATCAGAACCAGTAGTCAAATCAAACATGTTGAGAATTGCGGCAAGACGCGAAGTATCATTCAATTGTCCAGAAGCAAACTGGAAATGAATTATGTCACCTTGGATTAAGATAACTGGATGTTGATATGTCTTGTTATCAAGACCAGCGTAAAACTCTGTAGCCGCTGTGATACACGGTTTAACAACCTCAACAACGCTATCCACATACTCGCGTAACTCGCCCTTATCCAACTGTGTACTATTATCAACGGTAACGTGAATATCTACACCTGATTTAGTGGACGTTTCAAACTGAAGCATGAAATCATAATTACGCATTATAGTAATCTCCGTTTTTTAATATAGATACTGAAGAAGGAGCAAAAGCATATTGCCCCCATCCTTGATATTGATCAACCATAAGTCAATCATATTATCATTTCGCTCGTATGTCACGCTTTGAATCTCGACAATCACATTCTTTCTTACTAATTTTTTTAGCTTTTTTCTTTGAGTTGTCCCCGCCAAGAGCTTCATCATACAGTTCTTTTTGTCCAGGATTTTTGGACCAATCATCTTGGTATTTTGTCTCGGGATCGTCAAATTTAAAATCATATATATCTTCAAGTTTGCCATCAGGCCCCTCAATTACAACATCTGGCCTGACTTGAAAGACTTTTCCCTTGTACTTGCTCATAGCTTCATCCACGGCCTTATACAGATCATAGCCCGTTGCTGCGATGTCGTAGATATCGTAAGCAGTGGATATTACATTAAGAATTGGTACAAATTTCATCCATGCTGTAGCAGCCTTTTTAACAAGTTTTTGGCCAAGTTTTTTCTTTATTGTTGCTATTAGCTTTTTACTAACAGGCTCAAGGGCTTTCTTGATTTTATCTGGACTCAGAGGAGTGCGTTTCCATTTCGGTTTTCCATTTTTACCTTTTGGAATTTCTTTGTTGTATGGAACAATGATCTTTTTCTCTGGAAAAAATTTTGTCCCCTTTGGATATCGCTTGCTATCTTTTAGAGCCTTACCAAGCTTGCGTTTCCATTTATCTTCATCCAGCATTTGTTCGGCACGCCTTGATGGCCTTGTGCATTTGATTGGTGGTTTTTTATCCTTACAGTCGTGCCACTCATTCCTAGCCGTGCAGAATACTTCGCATAACACATTCTTGACGGGATCATTTTGGCAGCATGTAGTCAGCGACTTGCTGCCAACACTCTTTCCAGCCGCCTCAGCCTGTTGGCTCGCACCTTTACCCATTCCAATCTCCTTGATTTTTCAGTTCCTGAAACCAAGCATCATAATTTTTATTTGTCTCAGCTTCTTCCCAAGCCTTGTCATGCACACATTCTATCATAGTATTAAAACGTTGTTCGATAGGGACTGATTTGTCGCGCAATGCGCGTTGAATATCAGGTTGTTCATCGAAGTTAGGCGAAATATCAAACATAATTGCAACAAAAGCCGTCAAGTCTTGTGGTTTTTCTAAGTCATAGCTGCGGGCGCGTGTTAGTCCATTTGTTACCATTTCTCGGAGCGATACCGGATCAATGTCACGAACATCGTCCGGGCATTCTTGTTGTACATGCTTGACAACGAAGTCAATAAATTTTTCTTCGTCGTGCATTAGCATTGTTTCTATTTGTTCTTGTCTTATGTTGAACATCTGATAAAATCAATCAATTTTAAGTAAAATTAGCAAGCGTAGCAAGTGTAGGGTGCGTCCCACGCACCTTTTGGTGTAGGTAGGCATTGCATTAATGGTGCGTAGGACGCACCCTACGCTGGCTGGTAATCAGCTTTAGGTAAATGAATGGTAGTTATTCGTATGATTCGGTAGAATAACATAAGAATGGACCAAAAAACACTTCACCCGATTTAACCATGTCAAGTAATTATTTTTGAGTCGGAAAATAATCAGCGAGCGTAGCTGGCTTGGCTACATATCGGTTAATTTTGGGCAAAGGATGCACCCGATGTTTGTTTAATTTTATTTGCAATTTCTTTAGCCAAGTCTCTATAGACGCTAATTGGCGGGGTATCTGTCGGCACAAATTGTATTTTTCTTATCTTATAATTGACACCCAATTCAATGTTGGCTTCAGTAATGCCCAATATGACCTGCTCTTTTACCACTTTAGGATCAATAGTTCCTCTTTTGTCATTCATTTTTTTCAAAGCTTCTACTTCTATAGTCTTTCCTTTTTCATTTGTGAAAGCTATGCCTAGCAAATTATGCTTAAGGCCAGTTATTCTAATGACTTTATGGAATTCTCCATCAAATAAGTATTGCATTATTTTTCCTGTTTTGAGACGTTCCCAAGCATTAGCAATTGCCTGTTCACTATCAAACCTATTCATCTTAGCCGGTACACCATAATCGACATACTTATCTAACAGATGTTCATCAAAGAAAAGGTGGTTTTTGATTTTTTGTATATTGGAATGCTTAATTCCAGTGTTTCGAGCAATTGCTTCAACATCTGTGGTGCTAGCTCGTATTTCGTCATAAGCTTCATCAGCGGAACCCGTGAATAAACCTGAACCTGTTTGCTTAATGTTGTTTGGAACTATCTCTCCAACAATGTGTTCCCCCTTCCGTGCCCGTCTAGCCAACACTCCCCCAACACCGCCTAATGCGCCCCAGTCGGTGATTCGATTGAGTCGAGGTTCTTTGTCGCGTTCAAAGTGATATAAATATTTGACAATTTGACTGTCTGTCTCCTCGCTGATAATGTGGCCTTTCTCATCGTATTCAAGTTTGACAGTGCAAGGTTCAAAGCGATAACTTGCTTTTTTTTCGTCATTAAAAAGAAAATGAACATGAGTGCCGTCAGCATAAGTGACATCGTAGGTGTCTGCTAATTCGTCAATCTTAAGAATAGCGGCGAGACAATGTTGTGTGTCGTGATTGTATGGCACACGCAACCCCACCTGTTCGGTAATGGCTGTTAAGGTAATCGTGCGGGTGCTAGGTTCTTCCTCAGTTTTGAGGCCCTGTTCACTAAATGCACGGAGTTGTTCTGTCCGCGATTGGCGCAAGTCTTCTACTTGTTCTTGGCGAATTTGAAACATAGTTGTTTATATCTTTAAGCTGGTAGTCGTTTATCTTAAACCGCTGCTCACTCTTATTAAACTACAATAATGTCTCAGCTCAAAAATCAGTGTAATCCGTCAAATCCGCGATACCCCGGGATTTCATTCCATCAAGTTTTGTCCCGTAGGGTTCTTACTGATTACGCGGATTATACTAGTGCAGGAGGGCGGAAATCTCCATACCAGGGATTATTTATGTTCGTAGTAGGCGATTTATCGCCTACCTAGTCGCTAAAGCGACTACTACGAGCCGAGAGAAGTTTGGATGGTATGGATATTTCCGCCCTCCTGCACTAGTTGGCTAGCTCGACAATACGGTGCAGCAACTCTCGATTGCCACGCAATAGCGTAGCTTGCTGTTTAGTACATTGCCCGTTAAACAAATAAGTGGCGTAGGCTAACGAAGACGACGGTAATTTAAAACAAAAGGTTCCCAAAAAAATGTAGGGTGCGTCCTACGCACCGTCATTGGCACCAAATTAATGGTGCGTGATTAATGGTGCGTACCCTACGCATATCTATTATACATTTTACTTTGGTGTTACAGACGGCGGCAGTACAGTTGTAATAAGGATAGTTGCCTTTCCTTTTTTGCCCTGACTGAGTTTGTCGTATCGTTCTTTCATTTTTTCCATTAACTGAATGGAACGCACTTGAAGTTCTGGATCAGCATTTCTGAGTTTATCAGTGCCATACCTTGATTTTTTATATACTTTTTTTTTGCCCACGGATGAGATTTTCTTTTGAATCTTGCGGACATCACTAGAATGAATAGGCAATATACATCCCTCAATATACATAGTTTTATGAGCACGATGAATTTGAATATATGTTCGGTGCCCCGTTTCTGAGAGTTCTAATCGCCAGCCTTTTGAGCCGTCAGTTCTCACTTTGATTTCGTATTTTCCGTTTCTAATACGACTTTTGGATGACTTGGAACGTCCTTTGCTATCTGCCCTCCAAAGCAATTCGTAAGTGTCGCAAAAAAATTCCCACGTTTGCTTGTCATTAAATAGGTATAACTTCCCCCAATGTGTCGTTGTCGATGATCGACATAAATATAAAAAGTTCCATGCCATAATTGCTTCCTTCTGGATTTGTCCAAAAATGTTGAGCAGGTAAATGACACCCTTCCTACACTCGCTGAATGGTAACAAAATACCGTTGTAGAACCCAAGTGGTCGATTGAGGGCAATGCCATTAAGTATCAATGATTGGAAAATACTTATTCTATCAAGTGGAGCTTGAAGGACAATAAATCTTTGTGCGTGGGAGTGCTGGCTAATTCATCCAATCTCTTCAATAGGTAGCAGGTTATGGTTTATCACCGTGATATGATCGACTAAGGAAACATATCTAATATTAAATAAAGCAACTCTGCCACGCAATCTGTCATTCAATCTATATCTAAGTGCATCTATTTCGTCCTTAAACATAGCTACATCAATTTTTAGAATAAAAAACAGTTTTAATTTTAGTTGTTCTGGATGTTCTGGAAATTGTTGGACTGGTAGTGCGCTGAAAACTCTCGTCCTTTGCCGGTTTTTGCCCAACAGCTTGCCAACATAAGTAAACTATCGGTTGCTTTATCGACCAAATTCTCAAGTAAATGATTTGGTAAGCGTTCTTCTGTGGTTAAATGAGCATAGTCTTTTATTTCGATTAGCCACAAGCGGTTTTGCTCTTTTTGCCACCAACCAAAATCCATTTCTTTAAGTTTTTGCCCACAGAGATGTTTATAAACTTCACAATCTTGAAAACGAAAATGCTCCCCTTTAGGCAGATTCAGTCTCAAACCCGATTCATAATAAGCCGTCATCATTTAAAATCCAATAGCACATTTTGTTCATAAAGTTCAAGGGAAACATCTATAATCGGATTAGATGGCATTCCATCCTGTAGGTTGTAATATTTAGGTATTACTCCGTTTTGTTCTGTACGATGAAGGGAACATAAACCAATTGATTCATTGTGTTTTCGAGCTAACCATTCAAAGCGTCGGAGCACGAAATAACTATGGGTAGCCAAATAAATTGAAATACCCATTGATGCCATCAAAAAGAGCGTATCAACTAAGGCAATGATTAACTTTTTACCCTCATTTTTCAAATCACCTGAAAAATACGCGAGCCTTAATTTTATTAGGCTCTGTCTTTTTAGTCTCTTTTTTTAAATCACCTGAAAAATACGCGAGCCTTGATTTTATTAGGCTCTGTCTTTTTACCCTCTTTTTTTAAATCACTTTAAAAATACGCAAGCCTTGATTTTATTAGGTTCTGTCTTTTTACTCTCTTTTTTTAAATCACCCTAAAAATTACCCTCATTTCCAAAATAGCTTAATTTCAATTCTTATATATATATATTAGGTGATAGAGTACAGCTAATGTGCTCCAAGGAGAATAAACCAAATTTGACTCATATAAAATAGCTTTAAAAAAATAGAGAAACGATTTGTGGGACTTGGTAATGTAGGGTGCGTCCTACGCACCGTCATCGGCACCATTTAAAATAATTAAATTAATGGTGCGTGATAATTAATGGGCTCCCTTCTTTGGGACATTACCTATTCACTCATCAGGTGAGTATTCCTTCCTCGCATAAACTAAACCATTTAACAGGTCCAAATCAGCAAGTCTTTTTCTAGAAAATACCGCTTCTTCTTTCACGTCCTTTATCTCTTCATTAGAAGACGTATGAGCCAATATATTTGTTATAACACAGTCCAAACTATCGAAATCGTCTTCAGTTGGTTCACGATCAAGGTAATAGCGAATAAGCAAGTTATTAGCTACATCGTAACGCAATACAATCGCCCGAATTTCTGGATATATCTCGCCGATCAATGACTGCCAAACCCACAATATCAACCATTCTGGTAACTTCATAATTAACCTCAAAATTGCACCGGATTTGCAGGAACAATATGTGCTCCTTTTTTTCCATGATGGATTATTCCAAATTGAGTCGCTTTGCCTTCAAATTCACCTATAGCTTTACCAAAATCAACTACAGGTTGATTTCGGGGTGTCATTCTAACAATTGGGTAAGCTCCACTGTGCACACCATCAAGCAGCTTTTGTGCATCAACACCCTCTGCCAAAGGTGAACGCCCAGGAGTGAAGTTATTGTGTCCTGGGATATGCTTACCTTGCTGACCTGGATGAATCTTTTTAGGTATGCTATCTGGAACCTTATTTTTTATTGGACATTTTCCCACCGAAGAAACAACATCATCCGCTGCCTTAATCACTGGATTAGCTACAACATCATCCGCAACACTGGCGACTTTCTTTAATTTTCCAGCTTTTGCTGCTACACCAGCAGGAATAAGAATACTTCCAACTTCAAATACTCCTCTACCTGTTAAATCTCCCCAAAATTCTGCTGAACGACCTTCAGCCGCTGCCTGTTCTTTTGCTTGCTCAAAACGATTATAAGCAGCCAGTGTACCATCGCGTGCATCACGATATGCTTTTGCTGGATCATCCCAAACTTCTTCGCCATAATCTCCTGCCGCTTTGGCAAGTTTTTTTGTTGTATTCCAAGCGGCTTCCCTAGCTTTCTCATCCGTAGCTAATGCATAACCGCCTTTTACTAATTCACCAACGCCTTCAACCAGCCCTGCTCCTGCATCCCACGCACCACTGCCAAGAGATTTAGTAAATGCCCAACTATCGCCCAACCCTCCTCGTTCTTCTGGCATA
>JSZA02000170.1 GCA_000785145.2 Candidatus Thiomargarita nelsonii | reverse complement strand
CGCTTTCAATTCGTCTTGCTGGGAATACAATTGGGCTCTGCCTTTCAGCACATTCGCCTCTGCCTCTTTGACTTCTGCCTGTGCATACAGTTGCCCAACCTTATCCTCGCTAGGCACTTCATTGAGATGGATTTTAGCATTGAGTAAATCTATTCGAGCTTTTTCAAGCTCAGCTTTAGCAACTTCAACCTGAGCTTTTTTGTTACTCAGGCTAGCACGTTGTTCAATTTTGGCTAATGCCTCTTGACGTTTGGCTAATTGTTGTTGTAATTGGGCTTGCTTTTTGGACGCAACTTGGGTAGTATTGTTCATGCAATTAATCCTGTAGTAGGTTGTTGTACGGTAAATCCTGTGGTCAACTGTCACGAAGAGACAGGGTTTACCATAATTTTTTAATCAAATGTCAAGCTTAGGTTTTTAAATATTTTTGACAAAACAAATATCAGTGACTCGACGGTTGCACATTCTGCCAGCTTAAAAAATGGATGTCAAGCACTTGTTTTATTATAATTTGATTTTTTCTTGTATTTCAATAAGTCAGGTAAATAAATTAAAACGGTACCGTTTTTTTTAGATGCGATTGAACCCTGCTTTAACAATCTATAAATGTGGACGGCAGAATATCCAGACACATTGCAAGCCTCAGTAATTGGTACATACATACCATCCGCTTTCGTAGGGGGGCGGCCACCTTTATGCCGGCCACCTTGCCGGCCACCTTGCCGTTGTTTCTCTAATCTATTTTCAATATGTGCAGATAAACTATTACTATTAATCCACGACCCGGCACCTCGTCCTCGCATTGTAGACTTATGCCCAACAATAGCCTCTTTATCAAGCAATTGATAAAGCCGCGCCCTCGACAACCCAAACCGCTCCGAAGCCTCTTTGATGCTAAGCTTTTCCATATTCGCCTCCGTTAATGTCAAGTGTTTTTATAATATTATAGTCGTAATCTAAACAAAAAAAAATCCTAGTTCGATAAGAAATAGGATTTTTATGTACCAATGACAAATTACTCAATTGCTCTTGTAAGCGATTTTGACTGAGCCTCTCTTCTAAATTGTCAATATCCACAATGTCTAAAGGCTGATCTTGCCAAGAGCAGGCAAAAACCGCCTTAGTGCGTTGCCCCGTTGCCGGATCAATTTGCCACTGTAAACATTGGGCACAAATGCCTTTAAGCATACATTGCATAGGGCCATGTATTGAGGCCGTGAAGTTTGGTGATTGGCTGAAATATTCGCGCAAGACGCCATGCCGCGCATCTTGTATCAGTCGCACTAGGCGATGAGTGCCAATGATTAAAACGCTCGTCACCTCTTGTAAAGGGATCACAGGGGCGGTGGCTGCATAATGGGTTAAAATGTCTAAAAAGTCGCCCGTTGCGCTGCTGTCTTGTGGACGACGGGCTCGTATTGGCGCTCCGCAGGCCGTAATCCACACGATGGCATCGGCAGCGGCTTCTAAGTCGTCTTGACAATAGACTTCGTCAGCGGATTGAAAGCCAGCAATGTATAAAACGCGATTGCCGGCTGCACGCATGGCTGGTCCGACAGCGCGAATGTCGGCTGCACTTAAACGTCCGCCGATGATCATGACCGTTTCGCCACTCTGGCTGATTTTGGTGGCTACGCCGGTTGGTCCCATTAGGGAGATGGGATCGCCTGGCTGGAATGTGGCACAGAGGCGTGAACTGGCGCCGACTTCAAGTACCATGATAGATATTGTGTCTCCTTGAACGCCGGCACAGCGCATGGCTAAAGCTTCTGTTTGTAAGCGGGTTTGGCCAAATATCGGGGCTTGGGTTTCAAAGTTTTGTAGCCGGAAAAATTGTCCCGGGCGAAATTTTTGTGCAGCCAAAGGGGCGCGTATTTGGAGTTCGACAACGGTTGGGCTGTGTCGTTGTACCCCCACTATCCGGGCTTGCAATAAGTCTTGCATTTTTGAGCGGAAGGCTACATATTCTTCAGCGGAGTTGTGGTTGATTTTGTCACTCAATGCTTTGACAATATAGGGATAGGTACGCATCCCAGAGGCGACGGCTTTGACAACACTGCCATGAAAGGCGGGGTGTGTGTCGCCAATAAAGGTGACGCGGTGATCTGAGGTAAATGGCCCAAATTCGGAGACTTTGCAATGTTCTGCTGCTTGAATCTTTTGCCTTTTCTCATCATAAGCTTGATATTGAAAAATGCCGTCGCGTTGAAAATGTCCTCGATGTTCAAATTCATAAGCGACATTGGGTTTGGCACCGGTGGCCACAAAAATGGCGCGGGCGGGTAGCACCACCGTTTTTCCTCGTTTTTCACACTCTAAAAATTCTACATGCCCATATTTGTCTAATCGTACTTTTTTGGGTTCTAATTCTTCGGCGTAAAAAATCCCTTCTTCTAAGGCTTTGATGATTTCTTCATGGTTGCGCTTGTAGGCGGGGGAGTCCTGCATGGTGCGCCGATAGGCAACGGTAACGCCGCCCCATTTGTGTATCAGTTTTTGTATATCGGGCTCAGTCCCTGCCATTTTGGCGCGTTCTCGCTCAGCTTGTAACTCTTTAGCCTGATCTAAAAAAACACATAAGATTTCGAGTGAGCCGGTATCCAGTTGAGAGCGCACCCGCGCTTCGGAAAAGGCTTGGGTGAGTTGTTGGTAGCGATGTTGGATTTTTTCTATTTGGACTAAATAATAGGCTTGTACTTCAGTCGCGGCATCTATGCCTGTGAGCCCTCCGCCTATGATAACGGCGGGTAGTCGCACTTGTAAATTGGCTAAACTGCTTTTTTTAGCCGCGCCGGTGAGTTGTAAACTCATGAGAAAGTCAGTTGCTTGGCGCATACCGGGTGCCATGCTGCCTTCAATAGGCAAGGCTTGTGGCAAGCCGGCGCCGACGGCAATGGCGAGATGGTCAAAGCCTAAGTGCCAGGCATCTTCTACAGTAATGGTGCCCCCAAAGCGTATGCCGCCGTAAACTTGAAAATAGGGTCTGCGTGATAAACTGAGATAAATCAGTCTTAAAAAATTTTTATCCCAACGCACAGTGATGCCATATTCAGCAACACCTCCAAAGCCTGCCATAATCCGTTCATCAAGTTTTTCTTTAAGATGAGCGTAATCCATGATAGGCTGTTTGAGAAATTGCTCAGGTAGGGGTTCGATTTTAAGGCCCTCAATGCCGACAACGGCAAAACCTTCCATGAGTAAATGGTGGGCTAGGCTAAATCCGGCAGGTCCCATACCGGCAATCAATACTTTTAATCCGTTGTAAGGTTTTGCGACCCATTGATGTTGCCGTAGGGGATTCCAACGGGTTAGTAAATCGTAAATTTCTACGCCCCAAGGTAGTGCCAGTACGTCGGTCAAGACACGGGTTTCAATTTGTGGTATATTTACTGGGTCTTGTTTTTGATAAATGCAGCTTTTCATGCAATCGTTGCAAATACGATGGCCGGTGACAGGACATAAGGGGTTGTCTATCATAACCATCGCAAGCGGGGCAATGGTGTAACCGTCGCGCTTGAGGATGTGCATTTCGGAGATTTTTTCATCCAAGGGGCAGCCGGTGAGTATATTGCCTAATGGGTCCGTTTTTAAGCCAAGCTCAGGTTGACCTTTTTTTTGTGGAAAGCCTTTGGCACAAAAATCGCCATCATGGTCGTGGCAATAAATGCAATAGTTTATTTCGTTTTGTACTTGTCGTGCTGACATGCGTTCATCAGTGAGATTAAATCCTTGTCGCTGACGACGGGTTGAGCTGGTGGGTACTAGGTTGGCGTGGTTGGTTTGTTGTGGTAGCTTAAAACTAACCCAGTCGCGCACGGCGGCTTGTCCCTCTGGTGTGGTTAAGGCACGAATGCTCCAGCGGGTGAGTTTTTCAATTTCATCGGCATAAGCGTCTTTGTCAGCGAGATAGTGTTTGGCGAGTTGAGCCGTAGCCGATTCTCTATCAGTTTTTTGATCATAATCACCATCTGATAACTGTTTATTCAACCAGCTATCTAGTTCTGCGAAATTTTCTAAGGGCTCTTTTTTTCTCAAACGCCGCCGCGCACGGCGTAATACAATCCATTTTTTGAAATCAAAGACGTGTTTTTCTTGGTGTGATGTTTGTGTAATGCTAAAAAAATCCGCCAGAAATTGTTCAAGCACTGGCGCACAAGCGAGTAGTAATTCGCTGATTTCTATGGGAGTAAAGGCTTGACAGCCTGAACGATATTGTGTCAATTTGTCATGCAGTTCAGGATGCAGCTTGCTGAGAAATTGTTGATCGAGCTTGTTAAGTGTGTTAGTTTGAAAAAGTTGTGTCAAGCTATAATCGTTAAATTTCATTTTTAGTTCCTATTAAACGTTTTAGTGTGATTTCATCATTTGCAACGCTTTTGGAGAATTATTCATTATGAGTGAACATATCGTCCCTGTCACAGATGACTCTTTTACAGACGAGGTTCTTAAGTCAGATATCCCGGTGTTAGTTGATTATTGGGCCGATTGGTGTGGTCCTTGCAAGATGATTGCCCCCATTTTGGATGAGATTGCACAAGAATATGTGGGTAAATTGAAAGTTGCCAAGTTTAATGTTGATGAAAATCCTGACACGCCCCCTAAATATGGTATTCGTGGTATTCCCACTTTGATACTTTTTAAGGGGGGTGAAGTTGAGGCGACTAAAGTCGGTGCGCTTTCTAAGTCGCAATTGACGGCACTTATTGATAGCAATTTGTAACAAGAAAGGAGTCCAATCCAAGATAAATCTTGGACTCCTCTAATTATTCCTTTCCACATAATCCCGATGCTCTGCAAGCGAGCGTTCCTGCACGATATTTCGGCTACCAACTATCGCGCGACACAGGAGTCCAAGATTTATCTTGGACGTGACCAGACTTCCAAGATAAATCTTGGACTCCTTACCTCGTGATATATCACAGAGTGTCGCGCGATAGTTGGTAGCCGATATTTCTAAACTCACGCGATGTGCAAGTATTTTCTTGGCAGTTGTGCATCGCGTTAAACTTTATTAAACCTGTCTATGAATTTAACTGAACTTAAAAAACAATCTGCTTCTGAGCTTATTCAATTGGCTCAAGAACTTAATTTAGAGGGAACAGGACGTTCTCGTAAACAAGATGTTATCTTTGCGCTATTAACAGCGCATGCAAAAAAAGGCGAAGATATTTTTGGTGATGGTGTCTTAGAAATCTTGCAAGATGGCTTTGGTTTTCTAAGATCGGCGGATAGTTCTTATCTCGCTGGTCCTGATGATATTTATGTTTCTCCTAGCCAAATTCGTCGCTTTAATTTGCGTACTGGTGATACGGTTTCTGGTAAAATTCGCCCGCCTAAAGAGGGGGAGCGCTATTTTGCTCTTTTGAAAGTTAATCAAATTAATTTTGAAGAACCTGAACTGGCTAAACATAAGGTGTTGTTTGAGAATTTGACGCCGTTGTTTGCCAATCGCCGACTTAATTTGGAATTGGGTGATGGCAGCCAAAAGGATTTAACGCCACGTATTATTGATTTGATTGCGCCTATTGGTAAAGGTCAACGTGGTTTGATCGTTTCTCCCCCGAAGTCGGGTAAAACCATGATGTTGCAAAACATTGCACAGTCTATTGCTCACAATCATCCAGAGTGTTATTTAGTGGTTCTTTTGATTGATGAGCGTCCTGAAGAAGTGACGGATATGATCCGTTCTGTCAAGGGCGAGGTGGTTTCAAGTACTTTTGATGAGCCTGCAACTCGTCATATACAAGTGGCTGAAATGGTGATTGAGAAGACGAAGCGCTTGGTTGAGCACAAAATTGATGTTGTCATTTTGCTTGATTCTATTACTCGTTTGGCACGCGCTTATAATACTGTTGTACCCACTTCGGGTAAGGTTTTGACGGGGGGAGTTGATGCTAATGCTTTGCACCGTCCAAAACGCTTTTTCGGGGCGGCGCGTAATGTTGAGGGAGGTGGTAGTTTAACTATTATAGCAACGGCTTTAATTGATACGGGATCACGCATGGATGATGTGATTTATGAGGAATTTAAAGGGACTGGTAATAATGAACTTCATTTGGATCGTAAGCTCTCCGAAAAACGCATTTATCCCGCCATTAATATCAACCGTTCTGGTACCCGCCGCGAAGAATTACTCACTTCCGCAGAAGAACTCAATAATATTTGGTTATTACGTAAGATTCTACAACCGATGGATGAGGTTGCAGCGATGGAGTTGTTGTTGGAACGTCTCAAGGAGACTCAAACTAATAGTGATTTTTTTGATTCTATGAAACGGTAATTGATTGTTGAATTCTTCCATGCCTGTCGATCGTGTTATTTCTGTTATCATTGTCAATTTTAATGCGGGACCTATCTTGACGGATTGTGTGCATTCCGTTTTTGCTTCTACTGTTCCCGTGACTGTCTATGTTGTTGATAATGCCTCTCAAGATGATAGTTTGTCTGTTATGGATAATCGGGTGCATATTCTCAAAAATAGGGAGAATATGGGCTTTGCAAGTGCTGCCAATCTCGTTTTACCTCTTGTCAATAGTGAATATCTGCTCTTTCTTAATCCCGATTGTTTAGTCCGCCCCGATACGCTGGCTCGTTTTGTCAATGTCATGGATAGTCATCCACAGGCAGGCATGGCGGGGTGCTTGGTGCGAAATGTTGATGGTTCTGAGCAAGCGGCGTGTCGGCGTGCTGTGCCTACGCCATGGCGTACCCTCGTGCGGATATGCCATCTGGATAAGCTTTTTCCCAATTATTGTCAAAATTTTGAACTTCATAGGCAACCCTTACCAAAGCATCCTATAGAAATAGAAGGTATTTCAGGGGCTTGTATGTTTGTACGGCGCAGCGCATTGGATAGGGTGGGTCCTATGGATGAGGCTTATTTTTTACATTGCGAAGATCTTGATTGGTTTATGCGTTTTCGTGCTCATCAGTTGAAGATTTTGTTCATTCCTGATGTTGAGGTGGTACATGTCAAGGGCGTATGCAGTCATAGTCAACCTATTCGGGTGTTGTGGTATAAGCATCGGGGCATGGTACGCTTTTATCGTAAATTTTTTCGAGATGAGTATCCGTTTTTGCTCTTTTGGGGTGTGATAGTGGCGGTGTGGCTGCGTTTTTTTTTATCAGTTATCAGTTATCCGTTATCCGTTATCAAAAGACGATTTTCCAGTTAGGGACGTCCAAAATAAATTTTGGACTCCATTTAAAATAGGTGATCATGATGTGCATTATCAGGCGTGCTAAAAAAAATACCAGCTTTGTCCAAATCGATATCGATAGTTTAGAAGATCCCAATCTTTCTTGGAAAGCCAAAGGTCTTTTGAGTTACTTACTCAGTCGTCCTGACAATTGCGATCTTCGTTTGTCCAGCCTGTTTGAACAAAGTCTTGATGGCCAAACCGCGACCAAATCTGCCCTCAAAGAATTGGAAAAGGCGGGTTATTTTAAGCAGGAATGCATCCGCGAAAAAGGTCGCATCGTGAGATGGAAAAAAATGATTTATGAATCCCCTAGCCTTAACCCCGACTGGCAAAGCCCCAAAAAAAATTCCTAAAAATAAAGCATAAAGCATTTCAAAAATCCCATTTCTTTAAGAAATGGGATTTTTTTTTGCAGATTTCAAAAATCAGAGAAAAAAGTGTCATGAATCAAAAGACTTATGGCGGTAGGTAGACACTGGAGGATGTCCACATAAACTTTATATCACGACAGCAGATACGACAGATAGAGAAGGTGCGATAGAAGGAATTAAAAACTCTTCTTCATTTTTTCCATAGAAATTAATGGACGTTTGATCCACAGGATGATGAAGTATTTGACGAGGTGGCAGACATTCGTTTGTCAATGAAAGAAATTCGCTTGAATGGGTAAACGAAGATCCATGACTTGGGTATCGCGTTCGACACCACAGTCACCCGGATTAACTGTCACCAGATCATCTACTTTATCGGGTATAATAGAAAATTTCAGATGGGCACAAATATCAGGTTTAATCTCCGTTTAATGTTAATCAGCTTGATTGTCCTTTATCCATACGGACAACTGACGGCTAACCCTGTCAATCAAGCGACCTCCTCACCATCGACATGGATCATTACTTTTGATACCCGTCATTCACAGCGTCACGATATTGTATCAATATTAATGTGGGAATCAGGGCTAGGCGAATTCACGGGAAATTTGCGTATATTCAATATATTTATGGCCCAATTGTTATTTTTGGAACGAGCGAGACAACATGCCATTGAACAAATGAACGCTTCTGAAATGGCCGCAAGAGAGAAAAAACGTTTTAATAAAATTAAAAAGTGAGCCGTTAGAAGTTTGGTTGCCTTGTTACGCCAAGGGCATCGATCCGCTGACAATAAAAGGATCATGGGGCGGTGCAATTGGTTATGTGCCGTTTATGCCTTATCGTATGAATTATGCTGTGGATGGCACAATTAACCTACATTCTTGGGCAGATGCAATTTTCAGCGTTGCCAATTATCTTAAAAAATTTGGCAATTATGATATGTCAGATAAAGGCAGAAAAAAAGGCATTTTCAGTTATAATCACAATGACTCATAAGTCAAAGGCGTGATTGCTTATGCTGATGCAATCTGGAAAATGTATAATAGACTTGTCCCTAAATAAATAAAAGGTAAAGCCTGGGGTTAATAACAGTGTTGATAAATCTATTACTATCTATTACTAGACGATATTATCTGATACAGGAGAGGCTTTAGAAAGGGGGTTGTATTTTTTATTGTGGTTTGAGCGAGCGTAGCATGGGTCGGGGCTCCGCTATTCGTTGTACTCTTCTTACCAGTGCCATTTTCTCTCAGAATATTATAGGAACAATAACTCTAAATTCTTCACCTAATTCTTTAAAGATAACTTCTTTGCCTAAATTTTTGATTTCATAGTACACCTTATGGAAACCTCTACCTAAACGTTCCACATAACCTAGATTATCCATAAACTTAAGCAAAATTTGATTGCTGGAATAAGACACACCTACTTTTAATTTTTCAATAGTTACCGTATTTGGTAATCTGCCCGGGCTGATAAATTCAATACGATCACGAAACATTAAAATTCGTATTTTTGAACCGACTATCGCATAATTTCTATGTACACAAGCATTCACGATTAATTCTCGAAAAACCTTCATCGGAGGATAAACACGTAAGTTTTCACGTTTGCCACCTTTAATCTCCGAGGGAACTGGTAAACTACTTTTAATAATAGCTAAAGTACGATCCACTATAAATGGCAAAGGACCACTAACATTTTGTTTATCAATTAATTCACTCCGAATTTCATCTCCAGCAAAATTGGCAAAACTAATCCCAGACTGTGGTAAATACCGTTCCGGATTAATTCCAAACATTAACAATCCTCCAACAGTAGCTTGCCCATCATCTGTAAGAAGATCAGTATTAATAAGTAAGCGTTGTTTATCTGGTTCAGATTGTTTAGAAAAATGTATATGATAGTCACTAAAATACCGATCAAGTTCGGTAAAATTAAAATCACTAATATCAGTCTTTTCAACTACATTAGCATCATAATGAAATATACCAGCAGCTTGAAATAAACGCATCAATTCAGATTGTGAAGCCATTCTATTAGTAATACCTAAAATAATCACACCACCTTGACTATTGGCAAAGGCAACCATTTCTTTAGCTAAAGATTCGTTTTTAACACCATATTCTTTAAATTCAACAGAAGAATTTTCTCCTTGTTGAATAATGTCTTGTAATTCAGAATGTCTCATTTATCAGTTATCAGTTATCAGTTATAAATGAGTCTGTGTGGTTAATGAAAAAAAATATATAGACATTGGTTTACATTGTCAACCGCAATAAATAATTGTGGTCAGAGTAAAATTAATAAGCGAGAACAATTAAACCTCAAAGTGTTGAAGCGTTACGACGAGAATTAGGTTTGATGAAAAAGGATGAGGTATGCTGTTTTTCGTTTACAAGCATTCCCAAACTCAGTTTAGGAACTCAAATCTATATTATATATTAATAAAAAAAAATAAGTAAAAAAACAATTGGAAAAAATAAATTTTATCATATAATATATTGATTGTATTGTTTTTTATTTTTATGTTTATAAAGATTGTATTGCATTCTCTAATGATGGTGATAAAATACACCAGCCCCCGTCCAGCCCCACATAGTCGCCCTGGCATTCCCTTGGACATTTAATCATCAAATTGTCGATAGAAATCCTATTTTTCCAAAAAATAGGATTTCTTAAACTAAGCCGCTTAAAAATGTTAAAAAACTTTTCGGTTTCTACTTACTTACTTACTTAATTTACTAACTACGGAATAAATAAAAATGCAAGCCATTATTTTAGCCGCCGGTGTCGGGCGCAGAATGGGTAAACTGACTCAAGATTCAACAAAGTGCATGGTTGTCCTAAATGGACGTAGGATCATAGAATATACACTAGATGCCATCAGAGCGGCGGGCATAAAGAAAGTTGTACTAGTGATTGGACATGGTGCCGAAGAAGTGCGTTCTTTTCTGAGTACTCGCTACCAAGATTTGAACATTGAATACGTAGTCAACCCGATTTATGCCACAAGTAACAACATCTACTCACTTTTTTTGGCGCGTGAATATCTGAAAAATGACGACAACTTGTTGCTGGAAAGTGACTTAATTTTTGATCAAACCATTATTCCTGATTGCCTAAATGCAGCATCACCAAATCTCATCGTAGTCGCCAAATATGAATCATGGATGGACGGCACAGTTGTTCAGTTAGATGCCGAACAATCAGTAACCCGTTTTATTCCAAAAGAGAATTTTGACTGGACACAAACCAATCAATATTTCAAAACAGTCAACATATACAAACTGTCGAAAGACTTTTGTCAAAATACCTTTCTGCCGTTTCTTGAAACCTACATAAAAGTAAAAGGGCTTAATGAATACTATGAAGAAGTATTCAAATTACTGACCCCGTTACATACTTTCAAGGCACTGGCAATTGAAGATAAATACTGGTATGAAATTGATACCCTACAAGATTTAGAGATTGCCAGCCTTTTGTTTTCTGACAGCAAAACTAAAAGCCATCTATTGCAAAAACGCTTTGGAGGATACTGGCGTTTTCCAAAAATAAAGGATTTTTGCTACTTGGTAAACCCCTATTTTCCGCCTAAGCTAATGCTTGAAGAAATAAAAGCCTCATTTTCCACCCTTATTTCTGCCTATCCATCGGGGTTGGATACGCAAAATATGATGGCTGCAAGTATTTTCAACTGTGAACCGTCTCAAATTACGGTTGGAAACGGCGCCTCAGAATTAATCAGAGCCTTATTCTCCCATATAAAAGGCAAGATTGGCATACCAGTACCTACTTTTGATGAGTATCCCGGCAGCATTGCCAAACAGCAGCTAATTGAATTTTCATCATTTAAAAGCAGATTTCAATATACTGTCGAAGACGTGTTAAATTTTTGTCGTCAAGAAAAAGAACTTTCTGCGTTTATTCTGATAAACCCAGATAACCCCAGTGGTCATTTTTTTCCAAAATCTCAACTGATTCAACTGGTGGAAGGACTACAAGAGATGAGTATTAAACTCATTTTGGACGAATCCTTTGTTGATTTTGCGGAAATTAATGAAAATCACAGTCTCATAGACGCGGAAATATTGCAACGGTATGAAAATCTCATAGTGATTAAAAGTCTGGGAAAATCTTATGGCGTTGCCGGAATTCGTTTAGGCGTTGTGGCATCTTCAAACACCCAGATAATTGCAGAGATTAAAAACAATCTGCCGATTTGGAATATTAATGCATTTGCAGAATGTTTTTTGCAAATTTTTGACAAGTACACAGCTCAATATCGAAAAGCTTGTGAACAATTGATTTTGGATAGACAACTTTTATTCAGAGGATTAAATGACATTAGTTTTCTGAAACCCATCAACTCAAGTGCTAATTTTATTTTGTGTGAAATGTCCGAAAAATTTCACCCAGAATTTCTGGTCAATAAGCTGCTTGATGAAAAATGGCTATTAATCAAAGATTGTTCAGATAAAAGGGGTTTTGAAAACAACTCCTATTTGAGGATAGCAGTCCGCAATACGGCGGATAATAACTATCTAATTCAGTGTCTTAAAGACATGGACACCTGATAAGTAGGGGCAATCCCTTGTGGTTGCCCTATGTATTACTAAACATAGGAAAAAACATGCCAGAATCTGACCACGACTCACCACCGACAATACTCTCATTCGCCAAAGACTTACCAAACATTTGTTCACTGGCGGGACTATTTTCTGCCATACTAGCAATTTACTTCGCCATACTAGGAATATTTCCAGCCGCGATGATTGGGCTAATATGGTCCGTATTTTTTGACTGGAGCGATGGAATTATCGCCCGACGTATGAAATCGCGGACTGAAAAGCAGCGCATATTCGGTGGGCAACTCGACTCGCAGATCGATATTATCAGCTTTGGCATATGCCCTGCCATTGTTTTATTAAGCTACGGAGAATTTAGCCCCTGGTTCATTCCAGGGGCTTTTGTTATTGTAGCGGCGGGAGTGCTCCGACTGAGTTACTTCAATATATTTGGTTTAATCGGCGAATCTACCTATCAAGGATTAGCATTAGATAATAATGTTATTATCCTGGTTTTGCTTTTTGTTTTTGAAAGTCTAATCGGCTCCACTGTTTTTGCCACATTACTCTATATTATCATGCTAGCACTAGCGATTTTAAATGTAGCACCAATTAGAACCCCAAAACTGAATGGCGGTTGGTATTACGGTATTACCGCTTACACTATTGTATTGACATTTATTTATGGCTGGCAGTTAAGTACTTAAGGCAATTCGCCAAAAATAATATATATAATATACCAATCAGGGGCAATCCCTTGTGGTTGCCCTGGTGCCGACAAGAAAAGAGAAACCTCAATGAAAATCAACCCTTCCTTTTTGACATCTATTTTTTATCATATTCCCGCTTTAAATTTGTCTTGCTTTTAAAATCTTCGGTCACCTCACTAATCAGTTCATTCTTCTATTTTTTCCCTATAATCCCAGAGCCAACCTAACTTTTCGGTCAGTCGTTATAGTTTTTTTGTTGAGAATGATCGTGGAGGTACTATCACGATTGGCTCAAATTTGACGGCTGATTGGTATATTTCGACGGCGGTTTTGGAGTGGCGAAAACCTGTGGTTTTTTTGAAGTCAGCGAAGCTAAACCCACCTTTTCCTCGTTCCAACGCGCAAGCCGAGGAATGCAGACAGTGACGCACCAACATCACCAACCTCAAAAAAAATCACCACCCTCAAAAAAAATTCACATCCAGATAACAAATCGTTCAAACCTACCTATATGAAACCAACAGCAATTAGCTTATTTTGCGGAGCAGGAGGAAGTTCTCTTGGATTTAAGCAAGCCGGATATTCAATCCCATAAGCAAATGACAAAAATGCGTATGCACTGGCTACATTGAACTTTCCAGAAGCGACTTGTACCCAAAAAGATATTGAAGCATTGGATTTTGAACAAATATTAAACCAACTCAAAATTAAAGCGCTTGACATCTTGATTGGCGGACCACCTTGCCAAGGATTTTCTACAGCCGGCTCTCGATTCTGGGATGATCCAAGAAATCACCTCCTTAAAAGTTATATAAAAGCACTCAAAACAATAAAGCCTAAATGGTTCATAATGGAAAATGTTGAAGGCCTTCTA
>JSZA02000167.1 GCA_000785145.2 Candidatus Thiomargarita nelsonii | reverse complement strand
CCCTGTAGTTAGGTTTTGATTTATCCCTGCTTATATATAATCCCTGTAGTTAGGTTTTGATTTATCCCTGCTTATTTATATATAATCCCTGTAGTTAATGTTTTGACATATCCCTGCTTATATATAATCCCTGTAGTTAGGTTTTGACATATCCCTGCTTATATATAATCCCTGTAGTTAGGTTTTGATTTATCCCTGTAGTTAGGTTTTGATTTATCCCTGCTTATATATAATCCCTGTAGTTATTGTGTTATCCTACTTGACACTAATAATAGCCGCCGCTTCATCTTGAAAAATACCGAAAACTTGTTGTAATCGAGTTAATTCAATTAAAGATTGTACTGGGGGCGCCAAATTCAATAGTGCAACATTCCCATCTTTACTTCGTGCCGCCTTTAATGCGGAAATGAGTACAGACAGTCCCGTTGAATCCATAAAAGTGACCTTGGCTAAATTCAATACCACTTTAGCTTGCCCCTTTTCAACCACTTCCAGCAATTTTTTCTTAGCCTTGGTACTGGCATCTCCCATAACCAAGCTACCAGACAAATCGACAATATCAACCGGGTTTTGAGTACGATGGGTTATTAACATAAGAAATACACCTTTGTAAATGACGTCCAGATTATTGTTCCTTAAAACTATCAATAGCGGCCGCTTCACTTTCAAAAATCTTGAAGACTTGTTGCAATCGAGTCAGCTTAATTAATGAATGTACAGGGACTGTCAAATTTAACAACACAACATCCCCATTTTTAGTTCGTGTCGCTTTTAGGGCTGAAACTAACACCGATAAGCCACTGGAATCCATGAAAGTCACATCGGCTAGATTTAAAACCACTTGACCTTCCCCAGCTTCAACCACTTCCAACAATTTTTTCCGTGCCTCGGTGACAGGGTCTCCCATCACCAATTTTCCGGCAAAATCTATAATATCAACGTTGTTTTGAGTACGATGAGTTATTTGCATCAATCTTTCTCCTATCTATTTAGACAAAATATTTTGTCATCTGCAAAGTATGTGTTCCCGCATCACTGTGGTAATTCACTTTATCCATACTTGCTTTTATCAAAAAAAGCCCCCTACCACCTTCATCTAAAAGCTCAATCTTTTTGTTTGCTTCTAGCAAAATTGGGTCCATTCCAACACCAGTATCACTAAGGCTCATAGTCAAAGATTCATCTTGCAACGAGATAGTTATCCATATCGGGTGGCTAGATTCTCCTTTATAACTATGAGCAATCACGTTATTGATTGCTTCAGTCACGGCTAATTGTACCCCATCCACTGATGTAGGCGAAAGGGAAGTGAGCAAACATAATGCCCGTACACATTCAGTGATTAATTCTACATTTTCAGTATGGCTATTGATCTTTAAGTTTATTTTTTTCATCAGTCATCAGTTATCAGTTATCAGTTATCAAAATATTCCTCTTAGGCAACTCGAAAATAATAATATACCAGTCAGGGCAACCATAAAGGATTGGGGCAACCATAAAGGATTGCCCCTACAATATTTGTTGGCATGTAGGGGCAACACCCTAGTGGTTGCCCTTGGCTTATGATTATTTGGGAGTTGCCTTACAGTTTTCATAGTCGCTCAAATGCCAACATTGTCACATCATCGTCAAAGGCGGTATTGTTATGCCAGTTTTTCAAGCTCGTTCCTAGTTCTTTTAAAACCTCTGTTAAAGGTTTATCGCTAGTTTCCTCTATTAACTGTAATAGGCGTGATTCTGAAAAGAATTCGCCAGCACAGTTCATACATTCAGTGACACCATCGGAATAGATAAAAAAACGATCCCCCGGTTGTAACTGTATGCTAAAACTATCATAATTTAAGTTTGGCAACATGCCGACAGGAAAGCCGCCCTCTCCACACAAACGCGCCTGACGATTAGCGCGTGATAAATGTACCGGCTTAGGATGTCCAGCTTGAGTCAAACGAATTTCTCCAGTCCCTTGATTAATATACCCATAAATCATAGTAAAATAACTGCTTTGCTCTATATTGCCTTGAAATTCCTGATTCAAAGTAGCAACCACCTTTTCAGGTGGTATCGGTAACAAACAACCCTGTTTACTAGGCTGTAGCAGCAATTCCCTTTGAGCAGGGTTATTGGCAATACGATGATTAAGCGCAAATGACAAAAGGGCAGAACTGACACCATGCCCTGCGACATCCAATTGATAAAATCCTAAATATTCATTACCCAGTTCAAAATAGTTAAACATATCACCTGCCACAAAACTGCTCGGATAAAAAAACCAATCGAATTGGGTTTTTCCTAGCGTACAAGGTTTGGGCAACAGAGATTTTTGCGTGGTTGCGGCGGCCTCCAAATCCTGACTCATTTGTTCATAAGCAAATTGTATTTTGCGCTGACTCTCCGCTAATGCTTGATTACGTTTGGCTAATGTTTGTTCCAGTTGGATAATCCGCTCACCGGCACTGAGCCGAACACGTAATTCATCTTTATCAACTGGTTTGACTAAAAAATCATCCGCCCCCGCTTCCATGCCCTGTATGACGGCGTTTTTCTCTCCCTTTGAAGTCATTAAAATAAAATAGATATAAAATGGCCAATTTGCTCCGCGAATAGCTTGACACAATTGTATGCCATCCATCATCGGCATCATCCAATCACTTAATACCAAAAAAATATCGTGCTGCTGCTGTAAAATTTCCCAAGCTTGTTGTCCGTTCTCCGCAAGAATGACTGTATAACCATAATTTTCAAGCCAATTTTTCAGCAAAAGCCGCACAGTTAGGCTATCTTCAACCAGTAAAATTTTCATATTTCCTCGAATAATTTATTATTTTTCTATTTATAGGCAATATTTATTCCATAGAAAACTTTAGGAGTCCAAGATTTATCTTGGACGTGAGATGAGTACAACGGATTAACGGAATAAACGGATTTCAAAGAGTTGTGAATTGAATGGTAAGGTAGGGACAATACCACCTTCGTTAAGGGCAACCACAAGGGATTGCCCCTACGTCATATGACGTAGGGGCAATCCTTTATGGTTGCCCTTGGCATTGGGCAGATAGGGAAGAATTGGTAGAGAGGGGGATTCTTAACATGATGGCCGGGGGGCTTTGGCTCATTCGATGTTTGTAAAATCGGTTGATAACCGACCCATTTCATGTAAAGTTTTCAAATCACTTTCAAATTCGGCAACATCATAGTGAACCGAAATTTCACGGCTCCCTAGCAAAAATTGAAATTGTCGTTGATTTATTTTAGCAAGTTTACTGGCTTGTCCAAGTGTACATAATATCATCAGGTATAATAACACTCATTTTTGCTTCTCCCACAAGATAAATCTTGGACTCCGATAATGGCACAGGGCTCAACAAATCGGATTTCTCTCCGTATTAAGAATTTCTATATCTTTTCAGATAAAGATTTTGCTAGGAGTCCAAGATTTATCTTGGAACAGCCAAGATAAATCTTGGACTCCTATTTTCTGAAATATTTGTTAGCAATGCCGTTGCACCCGATTGTAAAGGAGTCAATAATGGGTAAATAAATCGGATGCTCTTCAATAAAATAAATATCGTCCTTGTAATGCTTCTACCCATCCCATGAATCACGCTCCGCATTAATATAGTCTTTGACCGAAACATCCTGCCATAAGTGTTTACCTAAACCGCGTAACTCTAAAATGCTGCGGCGAGTTTTTTTTTAAAGTTCGTTTTTATATATAATATATTCAATAAAATCAAGTATTTCGGCTTGAAGCTTTAAAGGTAATCTTTCTACATGATTAGAAATCGTTTTAACAGTATCCATAATATTTGATAAACTGGCTATGTTTTATCCCACAAGATAAATCTTGGACTCCAAATACATAAATTTCGTGCTGGCTCGTAGTAGGCGATAAATCACCTACTACGAACTTGCACGATTTTTACTTCGCGGCAATTTCTTCTAACTTCGTTGCCTTGATAATTTGCCCATTTAAGGCAGCATCTTTAGCCGACTTGCCATAAGCAACGCTCATCAAAGTACTATAATACACCGACGGCATATTAAATTTTGTGCCATATTTTTTGTTGATTTGTTCTTGATAAGCCTCAGTATTCATCTGACACACCGGGCAGGGTGTCACAATCATATCCGCACCGCCATCGTAAGCCGCCTCAATAATATCCTTCACCAAAGCTTGGCTCTTTTCCGGCTCAGAGAACATCAGCGCTCCCCCACAACACGACACTTTTTGGTCGTAATCTTCTACCGGCTCCGCTCCCATGATCTCTATCATTTTGTCCAAGTACACCGGATTCTCAAAAGATTCTCCGTCAATACCAAAAGGACGATTCGTCTGGCAACCCACATAGCCAGCAATCTTAATCCCTTCTAGCGGCTTGACGACATGGCTCTTCATCTCATCATAGCCAATGTCTTCAATCAGCACTTCGACCATGTGGCGGACTTTTTTCTCACCCTTGAAGGTTAAACCCGCTTGTTGTAAAGCTTCATTGGTTTCCGCCAACAATTGGCTGTTTTCATTCAAACGATCATTAGTTTCACGAGTCGCTAACCAACAAGCCGCACAAGTGGCAACCACATCTTGATTCGGATGATGTTGTTCAGATAGGGCAATGTTACGCGCTGATAAGGCTAAACGTGGCAATTCACCGCCACCCGCGTAGCCAATGGAAGCGGAGCAGCAATTCCAATCAGGTATTTCGTTTAGTTGAATGCCTAATTCATCACAAATGCTTTGCGTTGAACGCAATTGGTTGGAGGAAGATGCGCCCTTTTGTGATGAACAGCCGGGGTAGAAAGAATATTCTCTCATAATCTATCAGTCTCCTTGGAATTTGGCAACTTTCGCTTCTTCGATTTCACGGGCTTTTTTCAAAATAGCCTGCAAGCCTTTGCTGTCTTTACAGCCATGTCCACCCAACATTTCTAATGGACTCATGCGCTTAGTCTTATACATTCCCAGACCAATCTTTTGCATTTTCAGGGACGTTTTGACTCCTTCAGAAAAGCCATTCATAAAGTAGAGACTCAAACCCAGTTTGAGTTCATTAACGCGCCCTTTTTTGGACAGATTATCCCAAAATAATTGTGCAAATTTTTGGGTTGGTTGATTCTTGGGCACGAGCCCTAGCCGTTTAGCGTAGTGTGCCAAACCGTGCATGATATGAGTAATGGGTAATTCGCGTGGACAACGTGCAATACAGTTGTAACAGGAAGTACACATCCACATAGAACTGGAGCCTAGCACTTCATCGCGCTTACCGGCGCGAATCATCATAAAGATTTCTTGCGGGGGATGTTCCCAATGTGGACCCAATGGGCAGGAGCCACTGCATACGCCGCATTGCATGCACATTTTGACCCATTCACCTTCTTCAACGTTGGCTTCAACTTCCCGCAGAAAGTTATTGCGGTATTGTTGTGTACTCATAAAAAGTCTCCTTGGGTGCAAAGTGCAGGGCACTTTGCACAAAAATCACAAATCAAAACTTAAATGGATTCATACCGATTTTTTCAATGGTTTCTGCCATATCGTTGATGATCTTGGGCACCTTGTGAATATCCGTAATGGCAATCTCGTAAGTCTGCACCCGCTCCTTTTCCAGATTCAGTTGCTCTAAAGTGTCGCCAATCTTCGACATCCGCTCGTGCGCCATTTCGCTTCCTTTAACAAAATGACACTGGTAGTCCTCACCTTTTTGACAGCCCATGAGAATGATACCATCATATCCACTATTGAGCGCATCACTGATCCAGATAGTATTCACCGAGCCAAGGCAACGTACCGGGACAATGCGTACAAAGGCACTGTATTCTTGTCGAGTCATGCCCGCCATATCCAACGCGGGATAAGCGTCATTTTCGCAAGCCAATACCAGAATACGGGGTTTTTCATCAAACTCGTCTGGCATGTCAACCGCTTTAATGGCTTGCCCAACAGTCTCTACTGAGTAATTTTCAAAGGAAATCACGCGCACGGGACAGGCACCCATACAGGTACCACAACGCCGACAACGTGCCTCATTAAACTGTGGATAACGTTTCTCATCTTCATTAATCGCGCCAAAGGGGCATTCTACTGTACAGCGTTTGCATTGGGTACAGCCCTCTTTGCGAAAAATGGGGAAACTCAGGTCGCCTGAGCGCGGATGAGCAGCGCGTCCAAGGGCGGCATTTTCTAATGCTTGAATCGCTTTTAGTGCCGCACCCGTGGCATCTTCTGTGGCTTGCCCCATATCCATAGGACGGCGTACTGGTCCTGCGGCATAAATACCGGTGCGGCGTGTTTCGTAGGGGAAACAGATAAAATGGGAATCGGTAAAACCGTTGACCAATTGTGGTAGATCTGAGCCTTGGCGATAATCCAAATTTAGGATGGATTCAACCGGAACAGTCGTCGTTTCTTCGCCCTCTGTGGCAGCCGTTTCTTCAATATTGACACCAGAATTCGCCACCATGCCAGTCGCTAAGACCACTAAATCTGTGTCATAACTGATCTCTTCATCGAGAATCAAGTCTTTGAATTTAAGCGTTAAATTGCCAGACGCGGGGACCACTTCGCTAGCAACCCCTTTAGTGAAAGTCACGCCTTTTTGTTGACCATTGCGATAAAAATCTTCACCGCCTGCTCCCGCCATCCGCAGTTCGGTATAAAGAACCATGGCATCTATGTCTGGATTTGCGTCTTTGAAATACATCGCTTGTTTGACGCTCGTCATGCAGCAATGACCAGAACAATAGGACAAATGGCCCTCTTTTTCACTACGTTGTCCAGCACATTGGACAAATACGACGCTTTTGACTTCTTTACCATCGGAAGGCCGTTTGATCGCCCCCCCATTGGCTTGCTTGGCTAAAGCCTCTAAGCCCAATTGATCGACCACATCCGGCGTTTTGCCATAAGCAAATTCGGGCAATTGAGTCGCATCGTAAGGCTTAAATCCACTGGCTTGAATGATTGAGCCAAAGTTTTTAGACTCAGTAGCCCCGCCTTCTTGGCTAATATCGGCACTAAAGCGCCCCGGTGCGCCCTCGGTTTTTGTCACAGTAGAATTGAGATGTACCGTGATTTTCTCATTGGCGTTGACTTGCGCGATCAAATCCCCAATCGAGGTATCCTGTGGATCGGCAAAGGGAGAACGAGTGGGGATGCGTTTATAGATTTGGCTCGCAACGCCCCCCAATTCTCCCGTTTTTTCGACAATGGTCGCCAAATAGCCGGCTTTAGCCACTTCAATGGCTGCCGTTAATCCAGTGAATCCGCCGCCAACGACGAGAACATGAGCGACTCGCCCTTGCTCTCCGCTAGTGGCTGGCAAATTCATAAATTTGACTTCGGCGCACGCCATGCGTACATAGTCTTCACCCATCTCTTGCGTGGTTTCTTGCGCCTCATCGGTATCGGGGCGCACCCAAATCACGCCTTCGCGCAAATTGGCACGAGAAATGGCTACATTGTCAAAAGTAAAGGCATCCGTTTTGGCACGTCTGGAACAGGCGGCAATAACGATATGATTGACTTCACCCGCGTCAATATCGGCTTGAATCATTTTCACGCCGTCACTGTTACAGAGAAAATCATGCTGTTTGGCAAAACCGACTTTGCCTTCGCGTTTAGCAATCATTTCAAGTTTATCAGTGTCCAAACGATCACCGATGCCACATCCTTTGCAAATATAGGCACCTAATTTTTTATCTGCCATTGTTTAACCCTCCGCTGCGGCGACTTGATTAACGACTTGAATAGCCCGCAATGCGCTGGCGGTAGCATTTTGTACAGCACGATTGACATCTAAAGCATCTGTGGCAACGCCTGCGCCAAACATGCCGCCCTTGTTGGAATCATTTTCAATAAAGCCATGTTCATTGACATTGAGCCCGAATTTGCTCAAATCGAGACTGGGCTCCATACCGATAGCCAGCACCACTAACTCATGTGGATTACTGTAACGGTGATAACCTTCAGTGTTCACACCCTGTAAAACAGGATTACCGGTGGCTTTGTCTTGAGTAATGCTTGCAACTTTGGATTTGATAAAATGTACCGTTTCGTCAGCCTTGGCATTGTGATATAAATTTTCAAAGCGATCAATGGCACGGATATCTATATAATAAATACTGGACTTACCCTCATTGCCGTATTGTTCGCGCACATAAGTCGTTTGTTTGAGTGACGCGGTGCAACAAATACGGGAACAGTGTTTGAGGTAATTGATATCACGCGAGCCAGCACATTGGATAAAGGCAATATCTTTAGCCTCTTTGCCATCAGAAGGGCGTAATATTTTACCCCCCGTTGGACCTGACGGATCCATCATGCGCTCAAATTCGACGCTGGTGATCACATTGGGGATACGATCATAACCATAAGGTTGAATTTTATTAGCATCGTAAGGTTTCCAACCGGTTGCCCAAATGATAGCACCCACATTTAGCGTCAGATTTTCCGCCTGCATATCTAAATCAATGGCACCATATTTGCAAGACTCTTTGGCTTTATCGGCATCGGCAGTACCAATAAGGCGTGGATCGACCACATAGTGCTGCGGATAAGCCATAAAAAATGGCAAATAGGCACCCTTACGTTTTTTCAAGCCGTAATTATATTCGTCATCAAATTCTGCATCAACGGCGTCCCGACAGGCGCCACAGGCTGTGCAGTTTTCATTAACATAACGCGGAGATAAATTGATATTGACGGTATAATTACCGCCATTCCCCGTTACCTCAGCGACTTCAGCCATAGTGATAACACGTACATGACGATTAGCCTTAATACGACGCAAGTTAATTTCCATGCCACAAGTTGGGTGACACATTTTAGGAAAATATTTATATAATTGTGACACGCGCCCACCAAGGGACGGGTTTTTTTCGATCAATATCACGTCTTTGCCACACTCAGCGGCTTCTAACGCGGCGGTCATCCCGCTAATTCCACCTCCCACGACTAAAATAGTCTGGTTGGTTGCAACGACATCAGTCATGCTATTCCTCCACAAATGATAATGTCTCTCAGGAGAGTGGATTAGGATACATTAATATAGTTTAATAATCTACGATAAATTTTTTGATGTCTGTATTGATTGATTTCTATGCCGAGGTAGTGCTTAGTACGGTTGCATGTTTCAACAACATGGTATATTAAAAAGGAGGAGATCATAAAATGGAAAACCTAGTACGCTGTAACATAAGTTATTGGAGTACAAAGCTTTAGCTTTGTACTGTCTGACAAAGCTAAAGCTTTGTACTCCAACACGTCAAGATAACTTTTAAGTAGCAAGGCTCAAAAAACCAGAATCTGGCTCGAAACGAGGTTGATCACTTCAAACTATAAAATTCGTTGTCAGACAGAAGTTGTACTCCTGAATATTATATTTAATCCTTGTCGTTCTTTCTTTTAGCTTGATTAACGAAGGTGCGTGGGACGCACCCTACGCTCGCTACAAGGATTGCATTATCGATCGGATAAATAAAAATCAATAACTACACGGATTATATTTAAAAAAGGATAAGTCAAAACAAAAACCAATAACTACACGAATTACATTTAAGAATGGATAAGTCAAAAGCAAAACAATGCGGGGATTGCTACAACTCGATAGGTTCTGTTTTGACTTATCCTTTATTAAACAAAATTGGCTGTCGTTATGTTTTTTGTTTTGACTTATCCATCGCTCACCTACGTGAGTTGTAGTTATTGTGGTTTTGACTTATCAGATGGGTTGCAAATTATGCAACACTCACAGTATCGCTATTTGAGTGCATTTCCTTAATATCAGTAAATAGCTTAATCCGCACTTCTCCATCTGGAAAATTGGCAATAATATCGAGTTTTCCACCCATCGCCTCTATATAACTGCGTAGTGTACTAATGTATATATCCGTGCCACGTTCTAACTGGGAGAGAGTCGCAGGCTCCATAAACAGGATATTTGCTAATTGTTCTTGGGATAAATGCCGAGCTTGTTGAAGTTCTTGAATGGGCATTTCAGCTAATGCACGCTGGACACGCGCTTTGACACGCGCTTTTGCTTCTGCTGATCTGGCATTATGCAAATCAAGAAAATTCTTAGCCATATTTATTCACCTTTGATTGAAATTGTTGTTGAAATTAAGCCTTCTTGTTGCAATGCTTCTAAATGTTCTTGGTATAATTTTTCTGCCAAAGGAATCTGTTTCTGATACCATCGTTCATCGCCAGTTTTGTTACCACCCAGCAATAATATTGCTGTCCGACGGGGATCAAAAGCATACAACACTCTATAAGGCTTTCCTTGACATTGAATGCGTAGCTCCCGTAAATTGTATCTGCTATTCTGAATTTTGCTACTGTAAGGATATCCCAGTGTTGAACCCTGTTCTCCTAGTAATAATACCACAAATTCGACATCATCCTTTTCAACTTCTGTGAGGCTCTCCCACCATTCACCAAATTCGTCGGTATATTCAATATTCCAAAGCATAATCTGTCCTTTTGTTTTCATCGTTTTCAAGCTCCCGCTTACCTTCACGGACGATCCGTGTCTATAAAAAAACAAACTACAATGATTGTAGGATCGCGATGGATAAACCCCCACTTATATTTAGGTTTTGCCTTATCCATCGCTCACCTACGTGAGTTGTAGTTATTGTGGTTTTGACTTATCATATGGGTTGCAAATTATGCAACACTCACATCATGGTGTTTTGTTGGGCTTACAAATTGTCAAATTATGCCCTGCTACATTACCAGATAGTCTTAATAATCCGCGTTTACGTTTACCATCAAAAGTGTGAAATTGATTGACTTGATAATGTATCGCTGTTGCTAAATGTATTGCATCTGGTGTTTTGATATTAATGGCGTTTTGTTTTTCTTGTTGATAAAAATTTCTAATGTCATGAGCAAGTGATGCAATACGCTTATCTACAGCAATTTCCTGAAAATTTCTTCGCATAAATAATTGGGTCAATTTTTCTTGCGCTTCGTCAGAAAGGGTACAAGCTAAGATTTCTATACGGACAATTGAGGATACTACCAATATCGCTTCATTTTTATCAATTAATTGGGCAACTTGACTTATACCATTCATCTCTTCAGAGGTTCTGGATGAATGGCTCGACATGAGCCAATCTATAAAAACACACGTATCCCAATAGTAAATGGGTTTACCATTCATCACGTATCCCCCTGACAAAATCTTCTGAACTCAATCCCTTGGTCGCATTCGGCGCAATACCATGCAAGTCAAATAAACTCGGTAATTCGTTTTCATCAGGATAGATTTCTATCTCAGTCACATTGACATAATAAGGATAGGGATGCCCTGACTTATATTTATATTGACCCACAACATTAACATAATGATCTATTGCTGTTATTGCTTTTTGGAGTAAAGCTGATGGAAAATCACAAATAATTTTTTGTGTGCCTATAACGGGAAAAAGTTCAAACAATCTATTGTTTTTATTGACATTAAAAATGTCTAATGTGCCATTCATAGCACTTTCAATCACTTCATCATCGTGGGTTGGCATTTTGGTTGTTTGCAACTCAATAATTTGAGAAACCAATTTGTTTAATTCTACAATACTTAACCGCTTTACAGTGTTGAGTAAGTCATTATAAGTGAGTTGTGTTTGAGCTATGGACATTTTACTTATCTCCTATTTTGAATCCATTATGTTTTGCCTTATCCATCGCGATCCTACGATCATTGTAGTCCTATAAAAAAACAAACTACACGGATTATATTTAAAAAAGGATAAGTCAAAATCAATAACTACACGGATTATATTTAAAAAAGGATAAGTCAAAACAAAAAAATAATAAACGAGAAAGGTAAAACACGATGATAAATTTTTGTTTCGGGAATGGAGCGGAGCGGATTTCCCGAAACTAAGATAAATTTTCAGTTAAATTTTCAGTTGTTTCGGGAGCGGAGCGGATTTCCCGAAACTAAGATAATTGGTTTTGCCTTATCCCTGCTTACCTACGATCATTGTAGTTATTGTGGTTTTGACTTATTTGCTAGTTGCAAATTATGCAACACACACAGTATCGCTATTTGAGTGCATTTCCTTAATATCAGTAAATAGCTTAATCCGCACTTCTCCATCTGGAAAATTGGCAATAATATCGAGTTTTCCACCCATCGCCTCTATATAACTGCGTAGTGTACTAATGTATATATCCGTGCCACGTTCTAACTGGGAGAGAGTCGCAGGCTCCATAAACAGGATATTTGCTAATTGTTCTTGGGATAAATGCCGAGCTTGTTGAAGTTCTTGAATGGGCATTTCAGCTAATGCACGCTGGACACGCGCTTTGACACGCGCTTTTGCTTCTGCTGATCTGGCATTATGCAAATCAAGAAAATTCTTAGCCATATTTATTCACCTTTGATTGAAATTGTTGTTGAAATTAAGCCTTCTTGTTGCAATGCTTCTAAATGTTCTTGGTATAATTTTTCTGCCAAAGGAATCTGTTTCTGATACCATCGTTCATCGCCAGTTTTGTTACCACCCAGCAATAATATTGCTGTCCGACGGGGATCAAAAGCATACAACACTCTATAAGGCTTTCCTTGACATTGAATGCGTAGCTCCCGTAAATTGTATCTGCTATTCTGAATTTTGCTACTGTAAGGATATCCCAGTGTTGAACCCTGTTCTCCTAGTAATAATACCACAAATTCGACATCATCCTTTTCAACTTCTGTGAGGCTCTCCCACCATTCACCAAATTCGTCGGTATATTCAATATTCCAAAGCATAATCTGTCCTTTTGTTTTCATCGTTTTCAAGCTCCCGCTTACCTTCACGGACGATCCGTGTCTATAAAAAAACAAACTACAATGATTGTAGGATCGCGATGGATAAACCCCCACTTATATTTAGGTTTTGCCTTATCCATCGCTCACCTACGTGAGTTGTAGTTATTGTGGTTTTGACTTATCATATGGGTTGCAAATTATGCAACACTCACATCATGGTGTTTTGTTGGGCTTACAAATTGTCAAATTATGCCCTGCTACATTACCAGATAGTCTTAATAATCCGCGTTTACGTTTACCATCAAAAGTGTGAAATTGATTGACTTGATAATGTATCGCTGTTGCTAAATGTATTGCATCTGGTGTTTTGATATTAATGGCGTTTTGTTTTTCTTGTTGATAAAAATTTCTAATGTCATGAGCAAGTGATGCAATACGCTTATCTACAGCAATTTCCTGAAAATTTCTTCGCATAAATAATTGGGTCAATTTTTCTTGCGCTTCGTCAGAAAGGGTACAAGCTAAGATTTCTATACGGACAATTGAGGATACTACCAATATCGCTTCATTTTTATCAATTAATTGGGCAACTTGACTTATACCATTCATCTCTTCAGAGGTTCTGGATGAATGGCTCGACATGAGCCAATCTATAAAAACACACGTATCCCAATAGTAAATGGGTTTACCATTCATCACGTATCCCCCTGACAAAATCTTCTGAACTCAATCCCTTGGTCGCATTCGGCGCAATACCATGCAAGTCAAATAAACTCGGTAATTCGTTTTCATCAGGATAGATTTCTATCTCAGTCACATTGACATAATAAGGATAGGGATGCCCTGACTTATATTTATATTGACCCACAACATTAACATAATGATCTATTGCTGTTATTGCTTTTTGGAGTAAAGCTGATGGAAAATCACAAATAATTTTTTGTGTGCCTATAACGGGAAAAAGTTCAAACAATCTATTGTTTTTATTGACATTAAAAATGTCTAATGTGCCATTCATAGCACTTTCAATCACTTCATCATCGTGGGTTGGCATTTTGGTTGTTTGCAACTCAATAATTTGAGAAACCAATTTGTTTAATTCTACAATACTTAACCGCTTTACAGTGTTGAGTAAGTCATTATAAGTGAGTTGTGTTTGAGCTATGGACATTTTACTTATCTCCTATTTTGAATCCATTATGTTTTGCCTTATCCATCGCGATCCTACGATCATTGTAGTCCTATAAAAAAACAAACTACACGGATTATATTTAAAAAAGGATAAGTCAAAATCAATAACTACACGGATTATATTTAAAAAAGGATAAGTCAAAACAAAAAAATAATAAACGAGAAAGGTA
>JSZA02000166.1 GCA_000785145.2 Candidatus Thiomargarita nelsonii | reverse complement strand
ACTTAGCAAACGGACTATGCTAAGCCGAGGAGCTGTATGAGCGCGAAAGTCTCACGTACAGTTTTGAAGACTGGCTTTGTAAGGTGTACTCCATACTCTTGCCAACATGGGAGATAAGGGGGTGACTTACATCGCCAAGTTTAACAAATTGATGGCAGGGTGCCAACAATATGGATTAACTGATCGAGTAGAATTTATTGATTATGTCAATGAACGGCAATTAGTTGTATTCTATCAACAAGCAGCGGCTTTGGTTTATCCCTCCTTGATAGAAGGATTTGGTATTCCACCGCTTGAAGCCATGGCTTGCGGCGTGCCGGTTATCGTCTCTGACATACCCATATTCCGTGAAATTTATGGTGATGTACCTATTTATGTGAATTTGGGTAGTCCAGACAGTTGGGCGCTTGCATTTAAGCAGCTTGCCAATGAACCGTATGTGGCCAAAAAAATAGCATTAGGACAAAAGAAATCACAAGAGTACTCTAAAGAACGAATGTGTAGGGAGTTATTTCACGCGATCACCGCATTATGGCCAAACCATGACAATGCCTAAAAAAAACCACATTATTCTTGTAGCACCCTATAGCCCCATAGGCAGTTGCAAACATCCGGCGCTGGGACAAGTAAAAAAAATAACCTCCGTTATTCGTATGCTGTCTCGTTTTGAAAGACGGATTATATTTATAAATTCGGCTCACAATCCCACCCACTTTAATCAGACTACAGTCAAGATTGACACTATTGACGGTGTGCGTGTTATAGTGATAACCCCTTTTACTTTAGCCAATAGACAGACGGGTAAAATATTAAATATGTTGACAGCCACTCGATTTGCCCGGCGATTGGCTCAACATCCGGCAGACCTATTATGGATATATAATGGATATGCCTTTGAATCTTTGTTCGCGCTCGAATTTTTGAAACATCAAAAAAAAACATCGCTTATCTTAGAAATAGAAGATTGGCCCACTTCACGAAACCGTGGATTGAATAATATCAAATGTGAGCTTGACTTTTTTTATTTGAAAAAAGTATTGCCAGTCGCTGAGCTTATTACCTGTGTTAACCAAGAACTATTTGAACAGATGATAAGCCTGAAAAAGCAGCCCTTATTATTTCCATCATTGCTTCATCCAAGGGTTGCCACTATAAAAAAACAACATCAGCCCTTTTCTAATCAGCCTTATACCGTAGGCTATTTTGGGGGATTAGCCAAAGAAAAAGGGACTGAAGTGTTGCTGCAACTTGCTGAACAATTGCCAGAAAATTGGCAAATGGTGATCACTGGCAGTGGTCCTATGCTGGCTCAATGTGAAAGGGTGGCTAATAAAATGACTGATCGTTTGACATTTTTTCCCAATGTCGATGATGAACAACTTTATTCGCTGATGGCTGGATGTGACGTGATTGTTAATCCTCATCACTCTATCAAGGAGATGGGCAATGGTATTTTTCCCTTTAAAGTGTTTGAAGCACTGGCTTCGGCACGCCTTGTCCTATCTACACCATTACCACGATGCGGTATGACATTGGAAGAAATTGTTATGTGGTTTGATGGTTCTTTAGAGAACTTACGGGAACAGTTGACTCAAGCAAAGGCTTTTTACCGTCAACGAGCGGATCAAGTGGAAAAAATCGCGGCTCAGATTATATATGAATACTCGGAAAAGGCGATGTTTTCCAAGATAAATCTTGGACTCCAAATATAAAATCATGTTAACTCGTTATCGTACCTTCGCGCTATGGACAATTTGTTGGTTGATGATTGTGCCAATGGTACAATATTTTCCATTGTACTTACAGATGTTATTGAGCGGCAATTTTGTCCTTTGGTTTAATCCCAGTAATGAACAATTAGCAAGTATAGGGCTGATAAGATATATTAAGGATATCTCCTTTCTTGGATTTGCTTTTTTATGGCCTATACTCTTAGTCCAGACGAATCGCCACCGCCTAATTCAGATGGCGCTCTTTGTGATAGGCGTAGAACTAATAATAGTTTGCTTAGGCACCGTGGGACATATTAAAGACCCTGTCCTCCCGCTGATGGTAGCTGGTTTTCGCTGGCTATTAATATTACACGGTGCTATAGGCGTTGGCTTTCTGGTTATCGGCTATCAACTCTGGCAAAGGCAAGAAACTATTATCGTATTGGAACGGGTTGTCATTGGCATAATAATGGTCAATTTTGTCATTGTTTTATGGGAATGGTGGCAAATGGGAGGATGGTCAGGACGTTTTTCCTTAATGGGTCAGCGATTGCCGGGGCTTTTTCCCAATGCGATTGTATTAGCTCAATATATAACTGGACTCTGTTTATTATTACAATTATTACCGCTGAAAAGATCTTGGCTACACACGCTTTTGTTAGTGGCACTGCTAACCACCGTGATTTCCGGTACACGAGGTGGTCTGCTCAGTATTTTATTTATTTGGCTGATTGTTTTATTAACCCAGTTTCGCCACTTGATAAAAAGACTTTGGTTATTGTCGCCACTGTTCATAATCATCATGATTCCCATCATGCAGGTAGTTGGTTATGTAGCTGATAGAGGGAGTTTTTTCGAGCAACAATTTGAACCGGGAAATCGGTTTTATAACTTAGCTGTATTGTTTGACATGGCCTCCCGTTCGCCATTATTTGATGTGCTTTTTGGCAAAGGATTAGGCTATGGCACGAATACCTCTAGTGTCATGAATGTTGGCTATTCTCATCCATGGCGGTTTAATATTGACAGCACATTTGCCACTTGGTTTTTACAGATGGGTTTACTAGGAATAACCACATTACTTTTTATTGCGTTTTTGATCGGCGTTTTTAGCTTTTATCATTCTAAACAGGATGCCAAGAAACGTGCTGTCGTGTACACGACGTTTTTCACCTTATTGGTACTCTCTTTACAACAAAATTTTTTCGAGCAATATGGTATTATGACTTTACTGGGCATGGTAATAGCCCTGTTATTGAGTAAACAGGGTGAAATAGTGACGACTTCCTATAAACCAATATTGATCTTAACTATCGGTAAAAATCATACCAACTGAAAACTGGAGTCCAAGATTTATCTTGGACGTTTTGGCTTTAAAATGAAAATACTTTATGTGATTGCAAATATGGCACGTCGCTATGGTGGCCCCCAACAAGCTTGCATTGAGATGGCAAAGCATTTAGCGCATTTGGGGCACGATGTCAGCATTTATACCACCAACCAAGATGGGCCCACTGAACTGGACGTGCCAACCGATAGTTCAGTATTTGAAGATGGGATCGAGATTCGATATTTCCCCATTCAGCCGCCGAGATTTTGGGGTACTTCTTTACCAATGGCAAAGGCACTTCGCAAAAAAATTCAGGAAGTTGATATTGTCCATATTTACTCCCTTTATATGTTTCATAATGCGGTTGCCGGTTATTATTGCCGCCACTACTCTGTCCCTTATATGATTCATCCTCATGGTACTTTGGATCCGGTTCTCTATAAACGACACCGATTCCAAAAAACCATTCTGGAATTATTATTTGAGAACAGAAATATTAAACAGGCGGTGGCTATTCATCATGCTTCAGAAGAAGAGAAAAATCTAGCCCAACCCCATACTTTTAAAACACCCGACATAGTAGTTCCTTATGCCCTCAATGTTTCGGAGTATGAAAACTTACCTGAACCCGGAATGTTTAGGGCACAATACCCAGAAATTTGCACAAAAAAAATCATCTTATATTTTAGCCGAATCAGTTTCAAAAAAGGCTTAGATATTTTGGTTAAAGCATTTGCTACGGTGGCAAGGAAACGGGCGGACGTACATCTAGTGATTGCTGGGCCAGATAATGAAGGTTTGGCGAAAAATGTACGTGGCTGGCTAACAGACGAAGATATGCTTGAGCGAGCCACCTTTACGGGTTTAGTTCAAGGAAAAGCAAAACTGGCCGTCTTACAAGATGCCGATATTTTTGTACTACCATCATATAGTGAAAGTTTTGGGATTGCAGTAATTGAAGCGATGGTATGTGGTATGCCCGTTGTCATTTCTGACCAAGTGAATATATGTAAAGAAGTGGAACTGAGCCAATCAGGACTGGTTGCGCCTTGTGATGCAGAGCCTGTTTCAAAACACATCTTAGAGTTGCTTGAAAATCCTGAAAAAGCAAAAAAAATGGGCGATAATGGAAAAGCGTTTGTTAAAAAATACTTTGACTGGTCTAGTGCCGCGCTTGAGATGGAAAAGGCTTATAATTCAGTTCTATCAGGAGAAAAACCTGATATAAATTACTTTCATAGCCTTTGGAAAAAAATTGAAGGCAAACCTCCGCTTAAATAGAAACAGGAGTCCAAGATTTATCTTGGACGGGAGCAGAAACAATGTTGCTAAAAAGTTTGATAAAACCATACCTTCTGAATCCAGCACTAAAACCCTATTTTCAACATCCTGAGCATATTTGGCGGAATATTTTATTGAGGTTTCCAAGTAAGGCATCTGATAAAAATCATGTATTTATTATAGGTGCGCCACGGAGTGGTACGACTTTACTGCATGTGATATTAACAGCGCATCCATTGTTTACAGGTTGTCAGACGGAAACCTGTTTGTTTACATGGCAGAACTTATTTTGTAATGATAGTTTTTGCACCAGTGGTTTGTCCAAGGACGAAATGAGTGAGACATTACGCCATTCAAAGGATGTTATCCAATTCTTTGACAAATTAGTGGATAAAGTATTGTGTAATACAGGAAGTAAACGGTTTATAGAAAAAACACCTCAACATATTTTTCGGCTTAGATTTTTGATAAAATGGTATCCAAACGCACAGTTTATTCATATTTACCGAGATGGGCGTGATTGTTACTGTTCTTCTAGGAATCACTCAGTCATTCGACAATATCATGATATTGTAAGTTATGCGTATCGCTGGAGGAGAAGTATTAGAACGAGATTGCGTCAAGGACAAAGTTCTAATATTCTTGATGTTAAATATGAAGAACTGACCTCTGAACCAGAAAAAAACATTCGACAAATTATGAGTTTTCTTGGAGAAGAATTCGTTACTCAACAACTTGACCCAAATATCTACGGCTTAGATAAGCGTAGTCAAGAAGAGCAATTCACCAAATTGGCCAAACCTATAGATTCAACGAGTCAAAATCGCTGGAAACAAGAGCTTTCTCGTAAAGAAATAGAAATCTTTCAGAAGATTGCAGGTGCAGAACTCCATCTATTAGGTTATCCAATTGATGAGTAGCAGTGATTGATACTAAAGGAGAAAAACAAATGCTGTCTGTCCTGATACCCACAAAAAATGAAGAGCGAAATATCGTAGATTGTCTTAAATCCGTTTCGTGGGCTGATGAGATATTTGTATTTGATTCATATAGCTCAGACAAAACGGTAGAGATTGTTCGTGAAAAAGGTGCCAAAGTTGTGCAAAGAGAATTTGACAATTTTTCTACTCATAAAAACTGGGCCATTGATCACATTGACTTCAAAAATGAATGGATATTAATTCTTGATGCGGATGAGCGTCTTACTGAGGCACTCAGTAAAGAAATAAAACTAATTTGCCAAAAGACTTCTTCAGAACTAAAAGGTTACTATATAGGCAGACAAATTTGGTTTGCCGGCACATGGGTACGTCATGGCGGTTGGTATCCCGATTGGCAATTGCGTCTATTTAAGCGTGGTTATGCACATTACGAATCGCGCATAGTACATGAACACATGCTGGTAGAAGGGCCAGTAGGTTTTTTAAAAAATCATTTAGTTCACGATGATTATAAGGGAATAGAAAGATATTTTGAGCGCCATAATACCTATTCTAGTATGGAAGCGGTTGAAATTTATAAGACTTTAATAAAACAAAAAAAATCCACCGACGACAAATTAATGCCGACTTTATTTACCCGGGGGCCTGAACAGCGTCGATTTTTAAAAAACCTTGCTTATCGTTATTTGCCGGCTCGACCGTTATTTAAGTTTGTTTGGATGTATTTTATTAAATTGGGTTTTTTGGATGGGCGTATTGGATTTCGCTTTGCTTTACTCAAAGCATTTTATGAATATCAAATTTCCTTGAAACTGGAAGAATTAAATGATCCAGAATCACCGTTATACAAGAAATATAAACACTATTTATCGTCATAAATCATGATGCAAGATTTAAGTCAATTCAAATTACCAAAAGATTTCCGTGGTCGCCCAGCTTGGATTGTCCAACTATGGTGGTTAACTCAATCAACCCTATTTGGCTTATCGCCTCAATTTATGTATAGATGGCGGCGTTGGTTACTACGCTTATTCGGTGCCAAGATTGGCAAAAGTGTTTTGATTAGACCCACTGCTAGGATAACTTATCCTTGGAAAGTTTCCATTGGAGACTGGAGCTGGATCGGCGATAATGTTGAGCTATATAGTCTGGGGGAAATTGAGATCGGTGCTAATACCGTGATTTCCCAAAAATCTTATATTTGTACCGGCGGGCATGACTTCAGGCTGCCCTCATTTGATATCTACGCCAAGAAAATACAGATTGGTTCAGAAGTTTGGATAGCGACTGACGTTTTTGTCGCGCCCGGTGTTGTTATTGGAAATGGGGCAGTTGTTGGGGCAAGAAGTACGGTTCTTCATAACTTACCCGCAAAGATGATTTCCTTCGGCAATCCCGCTAAACCCACTCGCTCTAGGAATTAGGATATGTTTGCAAAAAACATCTACAGAAATGTGTACAATAGCATAAAATCTCGGCACTTAAGAGTGATGGCACTAAAAGGCATGGCATTACTCAACTTGCCGATTTATCGAATCAATATTGATACCAACAACACCTGCAATTTACGTTGCGTGATGTGTTACATGTCTTTAGAGGAAACTCATCAAACAAAATCTCAGCTCATGCCGATGGAATTATTTGAATCCATCGCACAACAAACCTTTCCTCAAACAAGGTTTCTTGAACTGTCATGTGGTTTTGAACCCTTTATGAACAAAAACTTTTTAGATTATGCACGGATTGCTAGAAAGTTATGTCGAGGGCATATCAGCATTTGTACCAACGCACTGTTAATGAAAGATCAGATAATAGGCGAGATTCTCAGAGAAAACTTACTCGATGAACTGATCATTAGCATTGATGGCATTACTGAATCGACTTACAACGCTATCAGAGTGAAGGGCAATTTTTCAAAATTGTTGTCGGTATTAGATTCACTAAAAAGACAAAAAGAGGATAGGAATAAACCGATTGTGAGAATGAATTATACGATGATGAGAAACAACATTGAAGAACTAGAAGATGTGTATGAATTTGTTAAAAAATACGACATAAAAGTGCTTCAGTTAAGACATGCCAAACTGACCCCCCCTTTTTCTCAGTTATTTGATGACTCACTGTTTTTTCATAAAGAATTATACGACTCTGTCATAAGCAAAGTCAAAAAACAATTTGATAATGATAAAAACAGGAGTCTTATTCATCCACCGCTCTTTTCAGAGAATCAGAGTAACACCACGGTTGCTAATAAACAAAACTGTGCTTATGCCTTTTTTAACTTTATCATTTCCAGCAATGGTGATGTTAATATGTGTGCTATCGGCTCAATTGGCAATTTTTATCAACATTCCTTTAAGGAGATGCTGAAATCGGAGAAAGTTAAGGACATTCACGCGAGCTTATTAAAAGGTGATTACCAAGCACTTTGTAAAGATTGCTATCTTGTCAATGATCTAGGCGATGTACAACACAAAAGTACTTTTATTCAAGAAGACACCCTGCCAGATAGGCTGAGGGAATTTAAGATCAAGGTAGAAACTGAGAAGGCGGAATAATGAAAATTCTCATCCAAGCCCTTAATTACCCACCAGAATTTACCGGCACCGGCAAATACACCGGCGAAATGGCAGAATGGTTAGCAGCGCGAGGGCATAAAGTGAGTGTGATTACGACACCACCCTATTATCCCCAATGGAAAGTGTGGCAAGAATATTCTGCTTTTGCTTATGGGCGTGAAACCATCCAAAACGTCAAAGTGATACGTTGCCCACTGTGGGTGCCAACTAAACTTTCTGGTTTAAAGCGCATTTTGCACTTATTATCATTTGCGGTTTCGGCAATGCCCGTCGTGTTTTGGCAAATCGTCAAACAACGCCCCGATGTAGTCATAGTCATTCAGCCCTATCTATTCGCCGCGCCTTGGGTACGCTTAGTCTCGCTACTGAGCCAAAATAAAACTTGGTTGCATATCCAAGATTATGAATTAGATGCCGCCTTTGCGCTGGGTTTTGTTAAGCTAAAACCCTTGTGGCGGTTTGCCACCCTTTTTGAAAGGGTATTGTTACGATCTTTTGATCGTGTTTCGACTATTTCAGAGCGTATGATGGATCGCCTCAAAATAAAAGGTGTCAAACCTGAAAACACCTTTTTATTTCCTAATTGGATTGATACTGACACGATTTATCCACTTGACAGAATGGGCACCACATTAGGTGCCCATTTTATTTTGTCTCCCGACCATTTTGTCGCCTTATATTCTGGAAATATGGGAGTCAAACAAGGACTCGATTTAATTATCGAAGTGGCAAAGCGATTGCGGGAGAATAAACGTATCATTTTTGTACTCTGTGGAGATGGCGCGGTGCGGGAAAACTTGATGAATCAAGCGCATGAACTCAAAAATATCAAATTTCTGCCATTGCAACCGATTGAAAAATTTAATGAATTACTCAATCAGGCCGACGTTCATCTCTTACCGCAGCGCGAAGATGCCGCTGATCTGGTTATGCCCTCTAAATTGGGGGGCATGTTAGCCAGTGGTTGTCCCATTTTGGCGACGGCTCATTCGGGGACACAAGTTGCCCAGACGGTTGAACAGGCGGGTTTAGTCGTGCCACCGGGAGATGTTGGTGCTTTTGTAGATGCCTTATTGTTTATGGCATCCAATCAAGAACAGTGTCAGGAATGGGGCAAGCGGGCGCGGGAGATTGCGGTTCAAGAATGGGATAAAGAACAGATATTGTTGAAATTTGAACAAGAATTAGTGAAGGGAATGATATAATTTGAACACAGGGCAACCACTAGGGTGTTGCCCCTACGTACAATATTCGCATGTAGGGGCAATCCTTTATGGTTGCCCTTTGTGAAATTATTTATCTGAACATCTATATCATTACATTTTAAAATTTGACTTTAAAGAGAAAGCCATGAAAGAAGTTGCTTCGTTACGTTATGATGTCATTTTTAAAAAGGCTTTCGGTGATCCAGAGATTTTCACCGCTTTTATCCGTGATTTATTGGGCATTAAACTTGAAATTGATACCGTGGAAAAGGATAAAGCTTATGATCCACCAATAGGCAGTGTTGCGACTAAATTTGATCTTTATGCTGAAGACTATAAAAATAGGGTGATTGTCGATATGCAACACGTCCGCTTTTCTGATCACTATCATCGTTTTTTACATTATCATTGCGCCGCTTTATTGGCACAAGTGGTGAAATCCAAAAATTATTGTCCAGAATTAAAGGTTTTCACCATTGTCATTTTGACTTCTGGTGATAAACATAAAACGGATGTCTCCACTATTGATTTTGATCCTAGAAATAGGAAAGGTGAGCCATTGGGTGAAATCGACCATCAAGTGATTTTTATTTGCCCTAAATATCTTCAAGATGATACGCCAAAGAAATACCGTGAATGGCTGGAAGTCATAGAAGACAGTCTTGATGAACAAATTGATGAATCTCATTACTCTATTCCCGAGATTCAACGCCTTTTCAAGATCATCGAGAAGGATCAAGTGACACCAGAAGATCGTGCGCGAATGTTTGATGAGTATGGTGTGCAGGAAATTAAACAGGGTGAGTTTAATAAGGGTAAAGAAGTTGGTTTTGATGAGGGCTTTGCAGAAGCTGAAAAACAACTAATGAAAACGGCTCAAAATTTAAAAACGCTTGGCTCTTTGACTGAAGAACAGATAGCCAGTGCAACTGGGTTGAGTTTGGATGAAGTTAGGGCATTGTAATAACAATGGTGAGTCATATTCAGAGAATAAATGTGGTCTGTCTCCTATCTATTCGCCGCGCCTTGGGGCAACCATAAAGGATTGCCCCTACTGAGCAAAAATAAAACTTGGTTGCATATCCAAGATTATGAATTAGATGCTGCGTTTGCGCTGGGTTTTGTTAAGCTAAAACCCTTGTGGCGGATTGTTACGCTTTTTGAAAGGGGATATCGGGTTTCGACTATTTCAGAGCGTATGATGGATCGCCTTAAAATAAAAGGCGTCAAACCTGAAAACACCTTTTTATTTCCTAATTGGATTGATACTGAGACGATTTATCCGCTTGACAGAATGGGCAGCACATTAGCTGCCCATTTTAGTTTGTCTCCCGACCATTTTGTCGCCTTATATTCTATCATTTTTGTACTCTGTGGAGATGGTGCGAAGCGGGAAAATTTGATGAATCAAGCGCATTCACTCAAAAATATCAAATGGATGCCTTTGCAACCGATTGAAAAATTTAATGTAAGGGCAACCACAAGGGATTGCCCCTAGAACGGACCGCATTTTATGTAGGGGCAATCCTTTATGGTTGCCCTTAATTTAATGGCATTGGGTTTGCAACTGGGGTGTTAAATTTGGGTTGATTTAGCTCAAAAATTTTCACCCTCAAATTGTCTGAATCAAGAATATGGTTTTCAGTTTTTGCGCCCAGTAGGGTGGCTCTCAGAGCCCAAGACTGGGGAAATATTGCAGATGGATGCATTGTTTAAACGTACATAATATAAGGGCAACCATAAAGGATTGCCCCTACATGACGTTTCTGTAGGGGCAATCCCTTGTGGTTGCTCATGTTGGAGATTTTAATAATGACATTTAATTCAGAAATTCATCATCGTCATTCTATCCGGTTAAAAGGATATGATTATTCACAAGCCGGATTGTATTTTATTACCATTTGTACACAAAGAATGTTTATTTGGTGATATTAATCACGGTGAAATGGTTTGGAACGATGCTGGAATAATGATTAAAAATAAATGGTTAGGATTAAAAAATCGGTACCCAAATATTGATTTGCACGAATATATTGTCATGCCTAACCATTTTCATGGTCATGGAATAATACAAATCGTTGGAGCATCTGGGCAACCACAAGGGATTGCCCCTACGGTGGGTAATATTATTGGTGCATTTAAATCATTGGTTACCAATGAATATATTCGCAATGTTAAACAAAATAATTGGCAACGATTTAACGGAGCTATCAGCAAGCCCTCAAACAGGCTGCCAAATATGGGCAAAAGCTAGGTGTGACTGCAATTTGGTTGGTTTTATTTGTTGAAACGGTTGATGATAAGAATCGTCAACTGTTTGAAGTGGTTTATACTTGTTTGTGCAGACGGGTAGTTTGGTATATTGATTTAGGAGTCCAAAGCTTCTCCTTTCAGAGCCTGTTCCGACGCAAGGAGGTAACATCGGGCAACCACAAGGGATTGCCCCTACAATATCAATAAAATATGATGAAAAACGAAAACAAAGAAACCGGCGGTTATGTGCATCTCCCAGACGGGAGTAAAGTGATTGTCGTCCGTGGCGAAAATGAAGGCGCCACAACTCAATCCGCTGAAGAAGATAATATTGATCTCCAAGTTTATTGGCATACTTTCACTAAATATAAATGGATAATTATAGGGCTAACCTTAGTGATCGGGTCATTGACCGCACTAAAAACCTTATCATTACCACCTATTTATCAAGCGAGGACAGCTTTACTCATCGAATCTGAGCAAGCTAAAGTGATTTCTATTGAAGAAATTTATGGTAGCAGTTCGTACCAAGGTAAGTTTTACAACTCTCAATTGAAAATCCTAAAATATCGGGGTTTAGCAGAAAAAGTGGTCGATAAGCTCAAGTTAGTCTCTCATCCCGCATTTCATTGGGAGCCGCCATCAAAGGGTTTTTCTTACTATTTGTATCTGTGGCTCTCCAAAATACCGTGGTTGCAAATGTCTCCTCCTGAAGGAGCCCAGCTCCCCACTGCCCAAGAGAAATTCAAAGCAGTCGTCGGGACAGTGATGGCGGATTTAAGCATTGCGTCGGAGCCTGATAGTCAAATAATAAATATTACCTTTGACTCTATTCATCCCCAATTAGCTGCCCTTGTCCCCAATACCTTAGCAGAAGTCTATATTGAAAGTGATTTGGAGGCAAAACTGGCCATGACCAATAAAGCCGCTTCGTGGCTGACTAAACGTCTAAACGGCTTACGCGAACAATTGAGAGAGGCTGAGCAAGCTTTACAACGCTATATAGAAAGTCAAGGTCTTGTCAATGTAGAGGGGGTCAAAACGATTGCCACTAAACAGATCGAAGAAACGGCTGCTGAATTGGTTCATGCCCGCATAAAATTAACACAAATGGAAAACGTGTACAGACAAGTACAAAAAGTCGGCAATAGTGCCACCAAGGCTTTCGAGTCTATTCCAGCTATTTTCAATCATCCGCTGGTACAAGGTTTGAAACAAATCGAACTGGATGTCAAAAAGAAAGTGTCTGAGATGAATGAACGTTATGGACCAAAACATCCTCGCTTTATCGCCGCCAAAGCAGAAATGAATGCGGCAAAAGAGCATACGATAGAACAAATTCAAAAAGCGATTATAAGAATTAGCAAAGAATATGATCTGGCGGTTGCCAATGTGAAAGGACTTAAACGTTCTCTTGAAGAGAATAAAAGGACAATTCGAAAAATTAACCGCAAAGAATATCAACTCGGCGTACTGAAAAGAGAGGTTGAGGTCCACCGTCATCTCTATGAGATGTTTCTGACTCGTTTTAAGGAAACGGATGCATCGCAAGACATACAACCACTACAATCAACCGTTGGGCGAATAGTTGAGCACGCAATAGCTCCCGATGAGGCTTATAAACCCAAAACGAAATTTATCATCATTATCAGCTTAGTATTTGGTTTTATCTTTTCGACCCTGTTAGCCTATTTATTGGAATATCTTAATAACACGCTAAAAGATGGTGAAGAAGTTGAACAGAAATTAGGTCTGCCTTTGTTAGGCAGCTTGCCGAAAATAAAAAGCGGCAATAAAGAAGAACATCAGCCTATGTGGATGTTTATGAAGGAGCCAAAGTCGCAATTTGCCGAATCTGTTCGCACCATCCGTACCGGCATTATGTTATCTGGCCTTGACACTCCCCATAAGGTGTTAGTAGTCACCTCTTCTGTGCCGGGCGAGGGAAAAACCACTTTGGCTACCAACCAAGCCCTTGCACTCGGGCAAATGGCAAAAACTTTGCTCATTGATGCGGATATGCGCCGGCCTAGTATAGCTAAATTATTTGGATTGAGTAGCGAAGCCCCCGGCTTATCTGAACTGGTGGCAAGGAGGCAGACGCTTGATGAGTGTATTCATCATATAGACGAAGAAGAGGGCGGTATTGATGTGATTTCCAGCGGAAAAGTCCCGCCAAACCCCTTAGAATTACTATCATCTGAGCGCTTTAATAAAGTTTTAGAACAGTTAGCTCAAGATTATGAGTATATTGTCATTGATACGGCCCCCTCCATGCTAGTCAGTGATGCCTTGGTGCTGGCGAAACATGCCTGTGGTGTGTTATATATAGTCAAAGCCAATGTAACGCCTTATCAAGTCGTGCGGGAGGGTATCAAGCGCTTACGTCAAGTCAAAGTGCCGGTACATAATATTATTTTAAATCAGGTCGAAACCAGAAAAGCCTCAAAATACGACTATTACGGTAAATATGGTAGAGATTATAAGGGTTATTATGGTAAAGATGGATACTACAGTGACGCTGCTTAGTACACTCGACGCAAGGAGGGAGCAAGGGCAACCATAAAGGATTGCCCCTACAAACCGTTATGTAGGGGCAACACCCTAGTGGTTGCCCCTATCTTAACATTTTCAACTTTCAAAGAAATCCTATTTTTTCAAAAAATAGGATTTCTATAAATGTTAAAATATTTTTGTCTCACTACTTAGACTTTAGGAGTCCAAGATTTATCTTGGCGTAGACAATGAGCGTTGATATCTGTCGTTTGATCCTCATAATATGGGCTAGGAGGGATCAAGAGATAACATAGGAGACAACATGACAACATTACAAATTAAACCCCAGTC
>JSZA02000374.1 GCA_000785145.2 Candidatus Thiomargarita nelsonii | reverse complement strand
GTGGAATCCCCTTAATTTACACCGCTTTATTGCAAATATTGCCTTTGGAGGTGCGATAGTTGGCGCGTATGCCGCTTATAAATTTCTCAGTGCCAAAACAGCCGCTGAAAAAGCACATTATGATTGGATGGGTTACACTTCTAATTTTATTGCTGTTCTCGCCTTTTTACCATTACCCTTCGCCGGCTACTGGTTAATGGCAGAAATTTGAATAAGCCCTATCTATAAATTTATTTTATGATTATTCAAAATGAGCTACCTATTTAAACCGTTTAAAACCAAACTAGAACTGACGGAACTTATCAAACATCTGCGTACTGTTTTCAAGGGGCTTCCCGATTTCAGAAAGGGAGCACCCCAAACCCTATACACAATGGAAGATGCCGCGCTTAGTGCCTTTTCAATCTTTTTCATGCAAAGCCCTTCGTTTTTAGATTGGCAAAAGCATATACAAGAACAAAAAGGTATAAATAACGTCCAAAGTTTGTTTTTTGTAGAAAATATTCCATCAGACAACTGGATAATGAAACTTCTTGATCCCGTTTCCCCAAGCAATGTCTTTCCCGTTTTTTCCTATATTTTTGATGCTTTAAAAGAATTAGGCCATTTAAACCGTTTTAAAAGTATAAACGGTACTTTGTTAATTCTTTTAGATGGCACACAATATTATCCTTGAATATGGAACGCTTGTACCATATAAAGACTATCATAGACGAGATCGGTGACTTTATTAACAACGCCTATTTGGTAGATGTGGCAGCCATTGGGGCTTTTTATTCCGACTGGACTCAGTACGGTGCTGGCGTGACGAATTATCTATCCGTACCCGACATGCCTATAGATACCAAAAGTACCCAATTCAGTTTGCCCTGCGGATTTATTCAGAATGCCGATTTGAATACATTTAAGCCAATTAACAGCTATCAGGATGCCTATTTTGAAAAAGGTGTAGCTGAAGGCGTTAAACATAGTTGGTACAAAGGCGGAAAGGGTGCGCTACATCCTTATGAGGGCGAAACGATTCCTGAATACACGGATTTTCAAGAAGATGGCAAATATTCATGGGTCAAATAAATGGTGTGAGTAGAGTCATGCAAAGATGCATAACCTCGTGTATTTTGGTTTATCAATTTATCTTTGACATATTGCTTGAAATCAGTGACCAAATTAAAAATTGGTATTATCAGTCATATATGCCTGATTTATCGGATAATATCAACTTATCAGGGCAAACAGGCCGGTGCGACAATTTCTCTAAATTGTTGAATATTAAAGAATACAGTCAAACAGACAGCGAGTAGACTAGAATGGACTGGATTCTATTCGTAACTAATAAAGTGGTAGAGGGTTTTGATGACGAGTCATTTATGGTGACATAAGTGGCTTAGTTTAACGATAATAATATAGTTATGTGCAAAAGGAGAATTAATCCATGCTGTATAAATTAGGCTCATCAAACAGAAAATTCAACAAGCTTGAGCCAGTCGCATTCAAGGATTTTGCTAGTTTCGGAAACATTGAGAAAGATTTAGAAGAGCTTATTGCAAAAAGTATACTTGATATCCTTTTTGAAGACTCAAGCCTGATGCCAGTCTTTCAAGAAAGGCAATACCAAGCAGAAGCTGATATTTATGCCCTAAATGAAAAAGGTGAATTAATAATTTTTGAGCTGAAACGAGGAACTGCTGGTGAAGGAGCGGTTCACCAAGCTTTGCGATATGCTCAAGATTCAGGTCAATGGAGCTATGCTAAATTACAAGAAAAATATCAAAAATATGCTGATACAGAAGTAGAATTAACACAAGCACATCAAGAGGCATTTAACCTTGAACATGCATTGGACGCAAAAGAAATAAATAACAAGCAGCACCTTCTTGTTATAGGTAGTGCGGCAGATGATAGCCTCATCAATGCGGTTGACTACTGGAAGAAACAAGGAATTTCAATCGAGTTCTTGCCTTATCGCATATATGAATTGGGTGATGAAAAGTACTTTGAATTCTTTGCATTACCATATGATAAGCATAAGAATCCAAGTGATACCAAAGGTGTGCTATTTGATACAAATAGAAGCTGGGATGAAGATTCAATTTGGTACATGATGGAAAATAGTCGTGTAGCTGCATTCGGCGATGCCAAGAGATTTATTGAGTATGTTTATTCTGGAGATATTGTATTCTTCTCTCACAAATGCACTGGTCTTGTTGCTGCTGCAAAGGTTACTAAAGGTGATATTAAAGCTCCTGACGGAGACACATTGTATAGAGACGTGAAATTCATTACCCCAATTCCAAAGAAAGGGGAGGCAATCAAGGGAATGCCATTCAAAAAGGTGTCAGAGGTAACTGGGAAAAGTTTCTTTTGGGCAAGAACTATTAAAGTACCGTATCTTTCAAAAGATGAAGCGGAAAATTTAGCCAAAGAGTTGAAGTTGTACCTTGAAAAAAGCACATAACAAGGCAAATGCACTAGGACGGCTAAAAGTGGTGTGGCTTTCGCTACAGCCGCATTTAGCCGCTGGTAATTTGCGACGTTATGTGAATCAATTAGCTCGTAGGTTGGACTGACGATAGGAAGTCCAAGATTTCTTGAAGCTGCAATTGTAAAGAGCAACTGAAGCGTATAGGGAATGAGCGTTTTGGCGGCTTATTTGGGCATTATGTGCAAAACAAGCGACAAACTATGACGGTGAATCTTTAGTATGCAACATGCTTTCAAATTTGCAAAGTATTATGCACTTGTTGAATATTTAGATATGCTGCCAGAGGATTGCAGGCTTACTGAAATTGATCAATGTCTTCTTATTAAGGAAGACCAAAAGGCTACCAGTTAATAAACGCCCAATATTGGCGGAAGTTGAAAAACAGCATAGAGATTTTCCAATTGACAAAGATGTCATCTGGAACTTTGTACAAGAAATACAAAATTTTGTAAATGCCGTTTGGTATGATCCGAACGAAGCCCTTAAAAGAGGTTCGTTCGTGCAGTCAAACGGCTAACAATCGCATCCAGTTGACGGCAAAAAACACCATCTTAGGGCGCACGGATTAATGTAGGGTGCGTCCTACGCACCGTCTTGTCAGGTATAATTTATTTATCCACATTGACAAAAGGTGCGTAGGACGCACCCTACGCTTCAATGCCACCTTCGTATCGAGGGCAACCATAAAGGATTGCCCCTACAAACGAAGATCCGGCGTAAACCGTTATATTATGTAGGGGCAATCCCTTGTGGTTGCCCTGGGGCGTTGGTGGCATTGACCCTACGCTTGCTATCGCTTAAACTCACTCAAAGCCTGTCGAATCGATGCATACAATTCTGGGATCCAAGCATGCACTGGCTCACTTAAATCAAACATCTCTTTTTGCGGCGCTAATATTACCTTCACATTAGATAATCCCACAGTGGCTACCAACACAAATAATTCTTCAATAGCTTCATCACCCATTGCTAAACAACCAATTGATACAGAATTACCATGAATAAAAATATCTCCGCCTAAATTAGTACGTTGTTCTTTCGCAGCTTGGCGGCGATCATAATCATTTGGATAATCAATTTGCATAGATAAATGAAAATTGCTGTTAGGATTTAAAAAGTTAAGTTTATAAATTCCTTCAGGTACTTGATAATCACCTTGGCGTAATTTTGGTCCCAAAATACCACTGGCGGCTAATATTGGATAATCCCGTATCAATGTCCAAGTACCGTCTTTTTCCGCCCACAGTTCCAAACTTTTTTCGGCTTTCAAACCCAATAAAGCTAAACGTGGCGGCGGATAAGGCACCTTAGCCGCTTTAAACCAAGGTAATAAACGTTGTTTAGCCTCAATACCTACTGTGGCTAATACATCATTAATAGATTTTTTTTTCAGGTATTTTTGTACTTTCCATACCACCGTCTCATAAAACGCAATAAGTGCTTCACACTCCACCGTTGGAATTTCAGTAACAACCGCACAATCAGTTGCCGCTTGCCCTAAAGGCAAAATGAATAACAAAGCGAGCCCTAATATTGGACTCCATAAATGACGTTTTTTTAACATAAGTATTTAACCTTTAAATCTTAAAAGTTATCAGTTATCAGTTAGCTATATTTCGAGCCGACCATCCAAGGGCGCATTTGACACGATGAAAATCAAATGTCAACTGACGAAGAGCCACGGTGGACTCCTATTTTGGAGCCCACCTTCGGTTTGGATGTCGGCTCGTCCAAAATTTGGACTCCAAAATAATATTTTGTCAAGCAAAAAAAACTTCGCTTACTTCGTTTCCCACACTGGAGCGAATTAATAAGGACGTTTCACGGTTAAATCCGAAATCATACTAAAATCGCGTTGATTGTCCGTAGCCAGTTCAATATCTTCCGTAATGGCAGTTGCGGCAATTAATGCATCTGGTATTGTTAAGCCATGACTTTTACTGTAAGTCAACATGAGATTGTATGCTTTGGCAGTTGCACCAGGGGACAAATAAATGAGGGTAAAGTCAGCTACTAATTTTTTAGTTTTCTCAACTTCGATTTGGTTTCGACACCCGTAGGCCAATTCCATAGCTGAAATAACCGATATGAAAAGAGGTATTTTAGACTCGTTGCTGGTTTCGATAAAATTGGCTGCATTCTCATTACCTCTAAACAAATCAATCAGCACAGTTGTATCAAGCAATTTTCCTTTTTTCATATTGAACGACTCCATTGTTGAGAACGCCACTTCTCAAGCCACTCTCTTGATGATTCTTCTGACATATCATCACGTTGAGCCCACATACCAAAATATTCCGATTGCCGTACTGAACTACGACTGGTTTGGGTTGATGAAATATCCAAGGCTGCCACTTGACTGCGAAGGCTATTCATCTCACCAATGAGTCTATCAAGTGTTTGAAGAATATCTACGGATTGAAGTGTATTCATAACATTTTTTCCATGTTCTCAAGTTTTAGTTTAGTTAGTTTTGTAGTCATTTTACTCTTTTAAGTTATCAGTTATCAGATAGAACGATTTAGAGCCGACCATCCAATTATACTGTTTACACGATGAAAATAAAATGTCAACTTGATTTGTCCAAAATAGTTAGTACAACGGATTCCCCCCCCCCAAATTAAATCAGTTTATTCCGCAAACTTCGTTGCGTAAATCCGTTGTACTAAATAAAAAACACTTTAATAACAAATAGTTTAAAAACTAATTTCGGGAATTATGGGGACACAATACTTAATTGTCTCCAATCCTACTCCGTACCACCGGCTTAATCACCCCCCTCCTAACCTTTTTATAATCTCCTCTTTTGTAGGTAAATATTTTGCCACTTCTTCCGGAACATCTTTTAAAGTTTTATATTGACTGTAAGTTGAAACTCCTAGCGGTTGCCCCATACCTCGAAGAGTATATTCCACAACCGTTTCATCTTTGGATTTACAAATGATAATCCCAATAGAATTGTTTTCGTTTGGCAGTTTTACCTTTTCATCTAAAGCCGAAAGATACATATTCATCTTTGATGCGTATTCTGCTTTAAATTCTCCTATTTTAAGTTCAACAGCAAACAAACATTGTAATTCACGATTATAAAAAAGAAGATCTATAAAATATTCTTTTTCGCTTATCTCGATCCGATACTGTCGATCTACAAAACAAAAATTTCCGCCAAGTTCTTTTAGAAAATCACAAATACGAAATAAAAGAGCGTCCTCTAATTCTCTTTCGGTATGCTGTTCGCCAATTTCTAAAAAATCAAAATTGTAGTCATCTTTTAGGTTATTCTTGGCAAGTACTGCCTGCTTTTTAGAAAGTGTTTTTACAAAGTTCTCTTGATTATTTTTAGCTTGCAAAAATAGATTATTTTCTATTTGTCTTTCAAGCATTCGTACAGACCAACCGTATTTAACCGTCATCTGCATGTAAAACTGCTTTTCTTCATCTGTTTTGAGTTTGAGAATAAGGACATTTTGAGACCAGCCAATTTCTCCAGACAGTGTCTGGAGAAATTTTTTGTCCTTTCATCATAAAATTGTTTCATGTACCAAAGTTCGCTCCGCCTGGATTAATGTAGGGTGCGTCCTACGCACCGTCTTGTAAGGTATAATTTATCCACATTGACAAAAGGTTCCGAGGCAAAAGTTTTTGCGGAGCAAAAACTTTTGCCTCGGAAGTAGGACGCACCCTACGCTTGCTCCAGCGTCGCCAATATCAAACCGTAGTATTTTGGCTCGTCTTTGAATTTTGGAGTCCAAGATTTATCTTGGACGTCGTCCAAAATAAATTTTGGACTCCAAAAGAAAACAAAAAAAACACTTTAATAACAAATAGTTTAAATAATTAATCTCTGCACAAAAAATGTCTTCTTGATCTAAATCAAGGCTATTTAATAATTGCCAAAGCTATCCTATCCGCCATTAATTCTTAGTTGATATCCAAAACAATTATGAAAAACGACTCTGAGCAAAAAACAGTGTCCACTTGGGGCGCGAAACTTTTTTACATCACCCTACTAGCCAGCCTAGTCTTTTTTTGGTGGTTGCTGATCTATTCACATGGCATTTCACCCGTTCATCATTAGGAAATTTTCCATAACTATGAATACTCTCCTCATTTGGATAAGCGCCTTTACGCTCACCTTATTACTCTTTTATGGTATAGATCAATTTATTATGGCAAGCCAAGGTTTACCACTCAATTGGGATTTAACACCCGCTCAATAGCACTATGCAACAAAAACAACAACTAACAGCAAAATGGGTGGGAATCCTTCTTGCACTATTCGCAATAATTTGTTCTACCGGTATGCCCCAAGTCGCGGCGGCTGAATTGACAATGGACAGTGAATCCATTGCTGAACGCATTCAGCCCATCGGTCGTGTGCGGCTTGTCGGAGAGCCTGAACCCATCTCAGTCAACAAATCGTACCAGAGTGAAGAAAAAACACTCATACCAGCCCCTCAAGTCAAGCGCAGTGAATATCCGAAAATGGGTTTTTGCCGCTTTTGTCTTGGCTGTACCACTATTTAGTATTAGTGATTGAACTGATCGGACATAAAACAGGGGAACAGCGTTATGATGATATGGCGCATGAGTTTATGAAAATCAGTATGACGGCTTATTCGATAACGGCATTATTCGGAGGTACATTGGCTTTTGCCTTATTTTTGCTTTATCCACAATTGATGAATTTACCCGAAAGTCATGTTATTTTCAATATTATAATATACTACTAATGACGACTTTTTCACATCCGCCTTTATTTGTAGGCAAACACATTTCTATTCGTCACATAACACCGACGGATGCTTCTTTGTATCACAATTGGCTACAAAATCCGGGTTTTTTAGCCTATAAACCTTATCTTAAGCGACTGTGTCCAACACCGGTACAATTAGTCGCCTATTTAGCGATGCAAGCACAATCTAATCCCCGTACTGAGTTTGAAGTGCTGGTTATGCAGCAGACAACACAAACACCCATTGGTATAATAAGTTTGTCTAGTATTGATGAATTTAACCAAAAAGCTGAATTTTCCGCAGGTTTTATAAGTGGATATGGTACTCGGTGTATTTGGGAAGCGATTCACGCTTGCATTGCTCTCAGCTTTGCACATTTTAAACTACATAAACTTATTTTTTATGTTACTCCTAATAATCACCGTGTACTTAAAATCATGCAACGTTATGGGTTCATACATGAAGGCTATTTTAAGGAAGAAATTTTAGTTGATGATAAGCAACGTGTCGATTTACACCGTTTTGCGTTAATGAGCCGCGATTGGCAACATCATTTGCACCAACATCTTAACCGTATTGTACCTATAAACACATTTTCATAAATCACTATGAGAGAAAAAACCATCCTCGTTTTTGCGCCACATCCCGATGATGAAGTATTGGGCTGTGGTGGTTACATGGCTAAACAGCACGCTGAAGGCGCACAAGTTTATGTAGTAGTCGTTAGCGACGGTGCATTAGGCTCTCCTCCTGATGTGCGTCAACAGGAATGTCAGGCTGGACTTGCTTGTTTGGACATATATAATGTGCAATTTTGGAATTATCCGGACAGTCGTGTACCTATCAATGGGGCTATTTTAAATGATTATCGGCGAGTTGTCGAAGAGATTAACCCCACTCAAGTATTGTTGCCTAACCCCCAAGAATCACATCCTGATCATCGTCGTGTTACACGAGGATTTTTAAATGCGCTGGAAGAACGGTGGCAAGGACAATTGTTGTTTTATGAAACGGTTGTACATCCTGCGGCTTTTGTTAATCATGTGGTTGATATTACAGAAAAATTTAATTATAAATTACAGGCTATACAAGCCCATGCTTCACAACTTCGTAGCTTTAATTACGTTGGCTATACGCAGACTTTAGCAAATCTGCGTGGCTTCCTTGCGAATGTGGCGCAAGCTGAGGCATTTCTGCTATATGAATGGGATGGTAGTTATCAACATTTTTTTGAAACCCGTCCACTTATTTCAGTGATTGTGCGTGCTGATGATATGGGTTATCTGCGCCATGCTCTTAGGAGTTTAATTAAGCAAACTTATGATCAATTGGAAGTTCTAGTGGTATGGTTTGGTGCTGATATACCCTCGTTACAGGATTTTGATCTGTTAGATATTCGTTATATACCAGGTAAGGCGGCACGCAGTTTTAATCTCAATTTGGGATTAAAGCATGTTCGTGGTGAATATGTCGCTATTCTTGATCAAGACGATGTCTTGTACCAAGAACACTTTGCTTCTCTTCTTGCCGAAATTCACGGGCATCCCAAAGTCGATGTGGTGTATAGTGGCTGCAAAGTAGTTGCCTGTAATAAGGTTGATAATCGTATAAAAGTCAATAAAGTCATTGAAGTGATGAATCATGCGTGGCAGCCTGGACGTTTGCTTATTGGTAATCGGATTCCGATTCATGCTTTGTTATTTCGAGCAACCGTGTTTCACTCCCATCAGTTCGACGAAACTCTTGAAGTTTATGAAGATTGGGAATTCCTTGCTCGCTTGAGTTTATCTAATTTTAGCTTTGCTCATTTGGATGAAGTGACTTGCGAATATCGTGCTTTTAGTAAGAGTGGTGATCAATTATTGGCTCAGATTCATAAAGAAAAAGGTTATCTATCCCACCGAGAACATGTCCTAATTAAGTTACTCAAAAAACTTGACATTAAACATTTTGAAGATATTGTTTTTTTGGTAAAAAACCTAGAAGAACAACAAGGCACTTTTAAAAAACAACTGGTTGAAAAAAACAAGCAATACCAAACACTTGTTAAACGATTTGAACAATATTACAGTTTGGAGCAATTTCTTGCACAAGCTTGTAACGATATGGGTATCGAAGCGGCAGATAGAGCGGGTATCGCACAACTTATTGGGCGGGCACTACCTCAAAAAACTTTATTTTCAATTATTCTGCCGGTTTATAACACAAATGCTACTCTTCTCAGTCAAACTTTGTTGTCGGTACGTAGTCAAGCTTATAGTGGTTGGGAATTGTGTGTGGTGGATGATGCCTCTTCGCGCGAAGAGACACAGCAGATATTGCAAGCATTGCAAGATGATATGGTTGTCGCACCACGTTTACACTATAAGCGCCGTAACACTCAAGGCGGTATTGTGGCAGCCAGCAATGATGCTATCAAAATGGCGACGGCTCCTTATTTGGTTTTTCTTGATCATGATGATAGATTGCACACTGAAGCTTTACTTATTCTTGCCTTGAAACTTCAACAGCAAGATTATACTTTGCTTTATACTGACAGTTGTATGATAGATCACGGCGGTCAAATTATGCATACCTATCAAAAAAGCGATTGGGCGCCTGAAACTTTATTGCATATTAATCCCATTAATCATCTTACCGTTGTCAAGCGAGAGGTTTTGAACAATTTGGGTGGATTGGGTGATTTTAATGGCGCACAGGATTGGGATTTATTATTGCAATTAGTGGCACTGCCGGAACAGCAAATTTGTCATGTACGTCAACCCCTTTATGATTGGCGAGCAACGGAAGGATCAGTGGCTTACAAAGGCAGTGAAAAGACGTGGGCTTTTGAAGCTGCACAGTCGGTGTTAATAAATCACTTAACTCAGCGTGGCTTAAAAGAAGTATCCATCAGGGCTAATGAGCAGAGCTCTGGTTTTATATCTCATTGGCACTCTGCTTTGGAACCCATTGAAATTATTATTCCCACTCATAGCAATCTGAGTGGACTAAAAACTTGTCTCAATGGTTTATTGCAGCAAACAGATTATCCACAATTCAATATCACTATCGTTGCCAATCGTTGTCCATCCACAATGCGTGACTATCTCAAGACTTTACAATCGCAGCCGCAAATACGTGTACTGGTTAATGACAATGCTTTTAATTGGTCAGCTCTCAATAATCAAGCGGTTATGGTGGGGAATAGCAATAGTGCTTTTTTATTATTTTTAAACGATGACATCGAAATCAAAAAAGCATCCTGGTTAGGTGATTTACGTCGCTATTTGGATTTAGAGGGTGTTGGCGTAGTGGGCGCAAGCTTGTTTTATCCTGATGGTAGTCTACAACACGGTGGTATTTTTACTGATCCGCAGTGGATTGCGACTAATATAAATGAGTGGGGTACAATGAGTGAATTACGTGTTACACGCAATGTTTCGGCTGTGACGGGTGCCTGTTTGCTCACGAGGCGGGGCGTGTGGGAACAAGTCAGCGGCTTTGATGATAAATTGGCGGTATCCTATAATGATGTCGATTTTTGTTTAGCTGTTCGTGCCCAAGGTTGGCGAGTAGTCCAAGCTATTGATGTTGAATTGTTTCACCATGAACATGCCACTTATGGCACGGTTGATAATCCCAAAAAACAGGCATTGTGGCAGAAGGAAAGTCAGTTAATGCGAGAAAAATGGGGAGAAAGTTTGATTGAACGTTATAAGCCTCATTATGATGTGCAACTACAACAAACACGCATTTTACATATGGAATGAAACCAACATTTATTTTTCGCCCCTACCAACCGGGAGACGAGCAAGCGATTCAAGCGGGCTTTTCGGAAGTTTTTCCTAGCTACCGTTCCCTAGAGACTTGGCATTGGATTTACACTCAGAATCCAAATGGCGCACGTATCATGTTAGCTTGGGCTGACAATGGTGATCTGGCAGCGCACTATGCGTGTACCGTGCAGACGGCAACATGGGCAGATCAACAGGTAGAGGTTGGTTTGATTTGTGATGTATTCAGCACACCCGCTTATCGAGCCTTTAGCAAGGGACGGCGTGGCGTTTTTGTCCAAACTATTGAGACTTTTGTTAAAAAATGGGCTGACATAAACCAATTGATAATGCTATATGGTTTTCCATCAGAACGTCCGTTTCGCTTGGGTAAATTATTGATGGGTTATCGATCATTTAGTCGTTGGCATTATTATCGTTACACTTTGCCAATTGAATCTCAACAACATACTCCTATCGGCATACTTAATGCGCCTAAGCGATTTGATAGTGCTTTTGACCGTTTATGGATGCGCCGTGTTAAACGTTATTCGTTTGCCATCAATCGCACGGCTAAATTTCTTAATTGGCGATTCGTTGATATTCCCCACCGTCATTATTGGATATGGGCTTTTTCAACTTTTTTATCAACAGAGGTGTTGGGCTATGTAGTCATTGCGCCTAATAAGCCACAAGCTCAATTGGTGGATTTTTGCTTACCTGAAGATATCCAATTAGCACAATCATTTTGGCAGCAAGTAGTCGGCATTTTACGGTGGCGTGGTATTAGAACTATAGAAACGTGGTTTGCAGCGGTTTGTCCGGATGAGCAGTGTTTGCAGACATTAGGTTTTAAGTCTTGTCCACGCTCTGGTACGATTATTCCAACCTTTAGAAGCTTTTATCAGGAGTTGGATTCTAAGTGGGTGGATGCAAATTTCTATTATACTATGGCGGATTCTGATTTGTATTGAGTGAGTGAGCAAGCGTAGGGTATCGTGGTATTAGGAGTCCAAGATTTATCTTGGATGAGCCGACACCCAAACTAAAGTTTGGACTCCTAAATACCTTAATTGTGATCAGAAGACTGCGGTAACACGCTTTCTTGCGCTTTTGGCAAGACGGCGGTATTTTCTAGTTCGAGCGGTAAGCCTCTCTCCATTTGCGTTTTCTCTACCTCTGTTGCGGCTCCGTCTGCCGACAGCACAACCGGTGAAACACCATCTATGTTCCCAGTCACCATATTTTGCGCTGGCAGATCATGCAACTTAATCCACTGTCCATCGTCCATACGCACCCACAAGCCGAACGGACCAAAGCTTATGATCAGCTCAGCCTTAAAATTACCGTTTAGATCACCGATAACCAAAAAATCGCCACTAGCGCTTATAGGCTTCCACTTATTGTTGTTCATCCACACAAAGATGTCATACGGGTGGTCAAAGTCAATAATGACATCATCTTGACCGTTACCATCTAGGTCTCCGGTGACCATGCGCTCGGCTGACACGCTATGTAACTTAGCCCAACTACTATTGTTCATCCGTACCCAGAGACCGTAAATGTTACCAAAGTCAATAATGACATCATCTTGACCGTTACCATCTAGGTCTCCGGTGACCATGCTATCGGCGGACAAACTATGTATCTTTGACCAACTGCTATTGTTCATCCATACCCAGAGACCGTAAATGTTACCAAAGTCAATAATGACATCGTCCTGACCACTACCATCTATGTCCCCCGTCACCATGCTATTGGCGGATAGTCCATGCTGGGAAACCCAATTGCTGTAGTTCATTAACGCAAAAATGCCGTATGACGGAAAGTCAAAGATAACATCATCCTGACCACTACCGTCTATATCGCCAGTAACCATGCTCTTGGCAGAGAGGTTATGCACTTTAGCCCAACTGCTGTTGTTCATAAAGGTATAGGTACCAATAGAAGGCCCAAAGTCAATAATGACATCGTTTTTAACGTTGTCGGGTTCTACATGCACAGTTTGCTGATCGGTATCACTGGCACCGCAATTGTCTGTCACCGTCAGAACAATAGAATGGTCCCCCGGTGTAGCAAGGGTTGTAGAGGTATTGACACCACTTGGCAATGTTGGTCCACCATAGATTGACCATTCATAACTGACAATCGAACCGTCTGAGTCTTGGTCATAAGAACTGCTGCCATCCAAATTCACAAAAAGCGGCACTGTTCCTTGCGGAGGGGTTGCTGTGAATTGAGCTACTGGTGAAGTATTGCCATAGCAATCACTAACTGTGCTCTGACTTACTCTGTAATTGATACTATCCAGTTCTGAAAATGTCAAACCACCATCTGATTTTACAATCAAGGCTTGGACATAAAAATTCCCAGTATGGGAGGATAGTTGACTCAAGGCTATGGGTACAGAAAGCGTGTACGTGTCACCATTGACTTGAGAATAAGATAGAGAAGAGTCAGAAGCATCAAAATGAAAACTCTTCAACACACGGAAATTGGTTGAACCAATCCGAAATCGAGAATCGACGGCTAGATACTCGGGCGCATCTTTGTCGTCGGCGGACGCGATGAATATCTCGTCCCCGTCATGCAGACTGGTTAAAACGATGCTTATACCCGTAAAAGAATTGTGCGTAGTGCTTTGACTAGGCACGACCATTTCTGCTGATAAACCGACATTGTCTACCACGTTAAATTCTTGTCCTGCCTGATGACTGGACAATTCTCTAACGAAATCTGAAATTTCATCAGCGGAACTGCTATAAGTGAAGAAAGGCAGCGTTGCGGCTTTCCCACTTAGCAAAAATGAAGCAAATTTATGCGACTTTTTTTTCATAATCATAAAATAAAATTATATAAATACTTGATGATCAAGTTTTTTGATCTTGACAAAAAAACGGAGCGCTTAAAAATCACAACTGATTTATCTAAAGCATCAGATCAGGAGCCGAAAAATGCTCATAAGCCCGCTCATAAGGCAAGCACCCCGTATAATCAGTATTGTCTAAAAAATTTTTAATGTCAAAAAAAAATTTAACTTTCGCCTCGAAGGTTTAAGATCACGGAGTATCTGTGGGTTAAACCACACGGCCCATTTTATTAACCGGTTGATATTATGGCTAAAATGAATAGCCGTCGAAAGTGCCTAACATATTTATATTTTCGTTGTCAATGCGTAAGTCCTAATCTTGATGAAAATCAGGATATTCCGGTAATGGAGTTGGAAAAACATTTTGAAGAGGAAGTTCCCAGCGCTTATAACTTTCTTAATGTTTTAGGAGAGCAAACAAAAAAATACTGGAATTTTAGGGGAAACTTAGATATGCAAAAATTGTTCCGATCATAATTGGCCAAAAAGCTATTCTTGATCTAAATCAAGGAGATTTAATAATTGCCAAAGCTATCCTATCTGCCATTAATTCTTAGTTGATATCCAAAACAATTATGAAAAACGACTCTGAGCAAAAAACAGTGTCCACTTGGGGCGC
>JSZA02000168.1 GCA_000785145.2 Candidatus Thiomargarita nelsonii | reverse complement strand
TTTGCCATCAAGCCGATATTCACTGAGATCATACTGGACAATGTCCAAACTTAACTCAGTTGCAAAATGCAATTTCTTGCCAGCACAACGATCAAGTAAACTGCCTAGCTTGAATTGAACAGTGCTGTGATTCAATGATCCCGTTGGATCCTCCCCATCAATTCCATTATTTTCAACCTCATCTGAATCACTCATCTTTTTATCTCCTGAGTGGGACTGATATTAGGATTAAAATCACCTATTAGAATGATGCTTGTTTCCTGAGTGTCAGGTTTTTGACTGGGCATTTAAGTCACCTTTTTTTAACAGTTCGGTTAGAGTCTAACATTTTTTATCAGTTATCAGTAGAAAAATCTCAGCGCACCTACGCTTGCTTCTTCATAAACTCAATTATCTCTTTAAGACCCACCAATTGTACCAACTCCACTCCCAATATTTCTGAAATTTGCTCTGTGTCCTCATAGATCGTTCCGGGTGCGTCCTACGCACCGGTTATTAGGAAATTGGTGCGTGGGACGCACTCTACGCTTGCTAATTATGCTCAACAACGAATAAAACACTACAAGGATTGTTTATAAGAAAGGATTTGATCGTGGTTGTTTTGAGGGTGTTTGTGCGGAGCGCATAAAATGTCTCTAATAATACGATTATTGATGAATGAGAGAGAGTAGGTTTGGCTCTTGCAGGAGGCTTCGCTAAGGGAACGATAAAAAGTCCCGACGCTAGGAGGGATCTGGACGGGGTTGCAAACACTGTCCAGCTTAAACGTTAGGCACGTTCAAATGGTTTGACATGTTAAAATGTATTTGATAATATCCTCCTGCTTGTTATAAAAGAGAAAAAACTGGAAATCAGATGAAAAAAATTGGAAAGCCTGAATTTGGACAAAAAGGCGCAACCGGCAATGGTTGGAATGTCGGTACCAATAATTGAGAGGTGTACAATGAGTTATCCATTAAGATACCCATTCTCATGGTTTTTAGCCAGAATAGGGATAACAATCACAATAAATATTAATTTTATTTATGATGACGAGGAAAATGTTTTTGTCGCAACAAGTAGAGATATTCAATGGCTAGTATTAGAAGCTGAAAATTTCAATACCTGAGAAAGAGGTAAAAAAAATACTTAAAAAGCATGGCTGGAAGTTTATCAGAGCCGCAAAGGGATCACATGAATACTGGGGAAAAGATGGTTGCAAACCTATAACTGTGCCACATAATTGTAAATCAAGATTTACAGCAAATGCAGTTATGAAAGAAGCTGGAATTAATCATAAATTCTAAATGGTTGATGCGATAGGCGGGTAAAGTACACCGATTGGGTATTGATGACTTCAAACTTGCGGCGTCCAAAGAATTTGGTGCGTGGGACGCACCCTACGCTTGCTTGTCCAAAGCTAAAGCTTTGGACTCCAACAACAATGTCAAGTAAGCGTAGGGTGCGTCCTACGCACCGTCATCTGCACCAACGACAGGCAATACGTTATTAGCAGGGATAAATCTAAGTGCGATTTTGACTTATCCCTGTTAATCCTTGTAGTGGGCAGCGTTGTTTTTAATGCCTTGGATTATAAATTTGCGGGTTTAAGAGCCTTAGAATAAATTATTTCTCCTCGAATGGATTTATCCCAAGGCTTAAGGTTTTTTGAGCTTAGCCAAATATTTTTCTATCACTTCTGGAGAAAGTTGTTCAAGCATCTCCTTTGGAGAAAACTGTTCAAGCACATCCTTTGGAGAAAACTGTTCAAGCACATCCTTTGGAGAAAACTGTTCAACCACCTCCTTTGGAGACAAGAGATGAAGATGTTCTCTGGCATAATCTCGCTCAAAATCTTCCCATGTATAAGACATAACAAGCTCCTCCTTAAAATACATTTCAAACAATTGCTTCAACAATCCATGGCTTCTTGGGCGACGCCATTGATAATGTGTCTCACCAAAACGAAAGCCATCAGCCTTACCACTAAACAACTGCAATACGGCATTCGCATCCGATTGTGCTATTTGGCTGGTAATAATGAACACCCGTTTTAATCTTTTTTTTCGCTTTATAATGACTCAACCATTGGGGTTTTCGAGTACATATAGCATACAATTGAAATTGTTCAATGGGTAACAGATCCTTGGGATCAGGACTGACTTGTTTACGGTAGATTGTATAATAACCAATCAATTCGTCCAATGTCCATCTGTCTAATGGCTCTCGTAAAGATTTGTATGTTACCAAATTATGATCTGACAGATTTTCTAATCCATCAGGTAGTGTTTTTGGTGGATTTCCCACTGACTTCCTAATAATCACTATATCCAAGTATTGCTCTTGAACGGTCAGATTTTTTTCCAGTTCAACATCATAATATAAACCGTCGAAAAAATCCTTCAATGCTAAACCAAATAAGCGGTGCCAATTAATCATAATATTCTAGTTGTTATTGTTTCCATTATAGTCTAATGAAAAGTGCATAACATGAGTAAGTAATTTTTTATATAATATGTTATATCTAAAAATCAACCCCCTAAAAAAAGCCCTTACGCTAAACACTTTCTTCATCTAATGACTTTCACCGCAATTTGACGATCATTCAACTGGTATATCCAAACGGTTTAAATAAGTGATAAGGTGAGACGCGCCTACGCTTGCTTTTTCATAAACTCAATCATCTCTTTAAGAAAAACGGATAGGTGGTAAGCCTTGTTTAATTAGACACAATATGTTAAAAAAAACTTTTGAAAAATTCAAGACACACAAGCCGAACCGGCAAGGCATTTGTTATGATTTCTCAAAAAACGATTGACACTGCTGTTTCACGACTCGTTGCCACAGCAAAGCCTAACAAAGTTATTTTATTCGGTTCTTATGCCAGAAATGAAGCGAATGAGGATTCAGACTTGGATTTATTGGTCCCACAGTTGACAAATGTCGGTATGGAAATGATACGACTCGATAACGCCATCGGTAATATTGGAATTGGTGTAGATGTGCTGGTATATTCGCAACAGGAAGTAAATAAGCGGGGGCATATTCCCAGTTCGGCACTTTATTGGGCCTTAAAAGAAGGAAAAGTACTTTATGACGCAACCCACTCAAGAAGAATTACTTGAAGAAGCTCAACGGTTTATTCGTCTCGCTGAGAGAGACATTACAGCATTTAAAGTGCTTAAGAATGTCCCTGAAACTCATATTGCCACTGTGTGTTTTCATGCCCAGCAAGCCGTGGAAAAAAGTATTAAGGCCGTATTGATACTTCATGGCGTTGAATTAATCCTTATGCCGTGACTTTTCGTTACGACGATAGGGATATTGAACTTTTGAGTCGGGATGATGCAGAAAATATGGTAGATACTATACGACGTTGGGCAGGAGAACAACTTAATAGCAGTGACAGCCGAACGACTGAACGAGAACAAGTTCGTGACGCTGGAGCGTTGGAACGAGACAAAAAGTGATTTTGTTTGGTGCTGGACGGGGGAGAGGATTAGAACTCCCCCCATCCAGCAGAAGCCAGCCTAACGAGTGCGGAAAAAACCCACCATCAATCCATACACCATAAATAAAAGGTGCGTGGGACGCACCCTACGCTCGCTGAGCAGATTTAATGCAGCAACATAAGCTATGCGGCATTCTGTTCGTATTGTCTTATGTACCCGACGTACTTTTGAAAATCTTGTCCTACTTCATTTACATCCATTTCTTGGTGTCTTAATGCTCGGTGTATATGCTTTTTTAGCAGCACTTTATCTAGCTCTAAATACAATTCTGCAATCCTTCGATATTCTTCATCAGTGGCGTGGCATAAAATATTACTAACACAATGCTCAATGTTTGAAATCACCCAATCTCTTTGATTAATTGATTTAATAACTTCTCGGCATAATTCGATATCTGAATGACTAACACTTGCTAAGTCTACTAATTCAAAAAATAAATCACGTTTTATAGTATCATCTGATATGAGTAGTGTGCGAAGTGTTGTACCTCGCTGTGAGGTTTTATGCAGTCCTTTTTTAAAAATACTCACTTTATCGTTATGAGGTATTTTTTGTGTAAATTCCATTCGATATTCATAAAATTTTAGCTCTGCATTGCAAAGTTTTTCCCAGATTTTTTCGTTCATCATTTTTTTCCTCCGTATTCCCAAGGTCACTGCCATATCGTGTCGGGCAACCATAAAGGATTGCCCCTACATGGACCGTGATTTCTCGTAGGGCCCCTACGCCAATGGCATTGATTCCCAAGGTAGGGCACTCAATTTTTGGCTAAATTCGTCAAAAGGCATCTCACGATTTGGATATATAGTGTGATGCGTTTGCCGATGTGGTCCACCAACATCTATACCATCAGGAACAATACTCAATCCTTCAGGTATCAAGTCTATCTCTCCGTTGCTCAAAATACTTAAAAATAGCTTTGTGATTTTTTAATATATTATGTGCGTTGTGAGTGTGCAAACCGTGATGATCGTGTGCCGGATTAGACAAGGCAACGCTCATGCCCAGAGGAGTCATCCAGCCGTCGCAGTCCAGATATTGAGGATCAAACCGTCTCAATGCAGCAGCGGCGGGATTGGGGCATTACTGCGGCAATGGCGAGTTTGGCGATTGGGCGGTGCCTTCCTTTAAATAGTCTGAAGGCAATGACGCTACTAATTTAATACTAATCTCAATTTTGTGATGACCAATATTCATATTTTCTATGTGGACTTTTGCATCGACGGGTACAGAATTGTTTGATTGAGATGGAGTCGTCTGCTGAGTTTTATAACCTGCATCCTCAAGCCATTCACAGATATTTCGCCAGTTTTCCACTTTTTCATTCTCTCTGTTTACAAGAGTTTTTACGTACTGATACAACGTATTGCACAAATCAACTTCAAGCCCCCTGCTGTTTTTGTCGAGCGCTTGAGCTATCTCGACGGGGCTATATCCACATAGCAAACCGCGCATATGTCGTTTTTCAACCGGCGTAAGATTTTTTCCTTTAGCCGACGCCAAGTCAGTGTACAGGATTTCTAAATTCCAATTATTTTCAGCTTGGGTAAACTGTTCTTTGGTATGCGCCATCGTTGTTGGTCTCTCTCAAAATGACTAACAATCCTAACATAATTTATAACTGTTGTTAGTAGATTATTGTAAATCTTTTCATTTATGATATGCACCGTTGTTAGGGTCCTAACTATCCTAACAAAAGTACCTAACGTTTGTTAGGGGTTTAACTAAAAATATTTAAATTATGACGTGTTCACAGTTGGATGCTCTATCAAGCCCTTGCTGATTATTATAGCATAATTTATAAAATTTATTAATGGTTTTTGGATTTTTGCGTAAACAGGCCGCCTGTTGGTCACAGTCTCATATAAACCGTAACCTTGTTATTGGAATAGATGTTATGCAATTAAATCAAGCTCTAAAAGATTATTTAGAGTCAACCGTATCTTCAACCAACGTTGGAGCACGACCTTTCTTTCAAGCCCTAAGGTCTGGGGCAATTTCAAAACAGCAGTTTTTAAAAACCCAAATTGAATTCTCGCACATGGTCGCGTTTTTTAATCGTCCTATGGCGATGGTGGTAGCCAATATACCCGATGCGCAAAAGAGAATGGCTATCGTTGCTAACCTGTGGGAAGAACATGGGCAAGGAGTTCCTGAGAAAGTACATGGCAAAACGATATTAACTCTGATTGAGCGACTGGGTGGCAATGTGGACACCATCAAAGATGATAGCTATACCACAAATATCAAAATTTTCAACAGCTCATTGAGCAGTATTGCGGCGTCAGAAAACTATCAATTTTCCACAGCTGTTTTTGGTGGTATTGAACGGATATTCGTCGAAGTATCAACGGAAATTTGTGATGCGATTGTTAAAAACAATTGGTTGCCGTTAGACAGAGTGACGCATTATGTCTTGCATAAAGAAATCGATATTCAACATGCAGAAGATTTTCTTAAGGTTGCAAACAATGATTGGGGCACACCTGAACACCAAAAATCGATCAAGGATGGTATTAAATTTGGGATTGAACTTTTCTTGAATGTGTATTCCGGGTTTTATAACGATATACAATCAATACCTCGCCAACTCCAACATCAATGCCATTAAGCTAAGAGATATTGTAGGGTGGGCAACGTGTTTTTGTTGCCCACCAGCCCCGACAGGTGGGCAACAAAAAACACTGGGCGGTACAAAAGAACGTCTTTGGGCGGCACGATATGGCATTGACTCCAACATACCTAACCGCAGATTCAGCGTGATGTTGAATCTTGAGCGTAGCAGTGTTCTGACAAGTCGTTTGATAGTGCTTGGCCGTTTAGAACAAGCTAGTGCTTGAAATTAAAAATTGTAACAGTCCTAAATAATTGATATTATTTAGGATAGTTAGTTTAATGCTCTACTGTTTAGGCATGTATTCATTATTTTTGACCTCTATCCATTCAATGGAGAATAAAATGCAAAAGAGCATTATTGACTACATTGGTTCAACCCCAACCGTTTACCTTGAAAATATATCAAAAAAGATTGCCGCTAATATCTTTTTGAAGCTGGAATATTTAAATCCTTGGCTATCGGTTAAGGATCGAATTGCAAAAAATATAATAGAAACCGCTGAACGTGAAGGACGTCTTTTGCCTGGCGGTCATGTCATTGAGGCAACCAGCGGCAACACGGGCATCTCCTTGGCTGGCATATGTGCCGTCAAAGGGTATAAGCTGACCATTGTCATGCCTGAATTTGTTTCGGAAGAACGAAAATTGTTGCTAGCGATGATGGGGGTAAACCTTATTTTTACTCCAGAAAGCCAAGGTCTATTGGGACCAGTTGCTAAATCACTCGAAATTGCCGACAAAGATCCGAAATGTTTTCTTGTTAATCAAACCCGTAATCCAGGTAATCCTGACGCGCACTTGGAAACTGGCAAGGAAATTTGGCAACAAATGGCAGGAAAGGTCGATTGTTTTATATCGGCGTCTGGCACTGGTGGGCATCTTTCTGGGATAGGAAAATATTTGAAGGAACAAAATAGTGATGTTGAGATTATTGCTGTCGAACCCATACAAGCTGCGGTTTTATCGGGTCAGGTAGATATAGGAGAAGCCGACGCCAATCATGGCATTGTTGGTATTGGCCCTGGTTTTATCCCTGAGACATTGGATCGAAACGTGATTGACCGCGTTTCAGTTGTCAATGTTGATGATTGCTATAAAACGGCAGAATATGTGATCAAAAATGAAGGTTTATTGATTGGGGTCAGCACAGGGGCGGTGTTAAAGGTAGCGCTCGAAGTTGGTAGCTTAGCTGAATATTTTAATAAAAATATTGTTGTCGTCGCCGCCAGTTCAACCGAACGCTATTTATCGACGCCTCTATCAAACAATGCGCGTATCTATGTAAGGTCGCGTGACGTTATTTCGGCTGAGGAATCCTATATCAAAATGCTATGTACCGGACAAAAAATCTAACAGAAAATGTAAAAAAAAACGATGAATTATTATGGATAATAACTACTTTATTATCAAAGCATTTTCCACCGATCCTTTGCTTGGAAATCCAGCAGGGGTTGTCATCTTAGATTCGCCTATTGCAAAATATAAAATGCAACGGGTTGCGGCAATCAATGGGTTTCCTGAAACCGTTTTTATCCATCCAAACAAAAGAGAATCGGATGTTTATCATCTCTGGTGGTTTACGCCAGAGCACGAAGTTTTCGACGCGGGTCATGCAACGCTTTCCGCCCAGTATGTCATAAGCAACCATTTGGTAGCTGAACATTCGCAGAAATACTCATTGGTATGGGATAATGGCCGTCGGGAAGTGTTTACGCACCAATACGATCGTCTTTATTATCCAACGGACACCAAGTTAGAAGCGTTTGAGCCAGAACAAGCACCAAAAAAGATTGCCAGCCGTGGTCAGATTTATCAAGCGGATGAGGACTTAGTCATTGTGTTGGATGCAACCCAGGATGTTTTAAATTATAAACCTGATTATAACCTTATTACCGAACTACCTTTCCGAGGCGTGGCAATCACCGCTACCGACGCTACCTATGATTATTGCTCACGGTTTTTTGCCCCAAAATATGGAGTGAACGAAGATTTTGTCACAGCATCTTCACATAAATATTTGTCTCAATATTGGATGAATAAAACGCAGAAGAAGCAAGTAACTGGAATTCAGTATTCAAACAGTGAAGGCGTGGTGACAGTGGAAAACATGGAGACGCATATCGAGATACTGGGTAAGTGCTGCATCTATTCACAAGGGGAAATACGATTATGAATCATATTGTAGAAAGTATTCTTTCACTGCGTTCTAATGCGCGTGTTTCGCAGTGCTCAAAGTGAGGTTGTCAGCCGAGCGTTAGGTATCAAATACAATATCATGGATAAATATATTTACTTTTCGGACAATCAGTTCCTCCACTCGCTGAATGCCAAGCGTCTGGGTTTAGACCACAAACTATACACCATTGATAACCTTGAACAACTAAAAAATACGGTAACTGAGCGCAGCTATCTCTACCTGTTTTCGGACTTCCTGCTGCTCGATAACGCCATAACTTCTTCCAAGCAGATTGCTACCGATGAAAGTGTGGAAGTGTTTGTCGTTGCAAACAGTCATAATGATGATAGCGTCAGACAGGCTGTCAAGTCGCTGCTCAATATCGACATTGACGTCGCGTATGGTGTGGTTTATATAAAAATAAACTTGAGCCGCATTGGAAATTTTGACGGCTCAAATAAGCACAATTATTCGCTCAAAACGCTATCGGGTGGCTGTTTGCAATTGGACGACCATCAAGTCCCGCGTGCTGCCTTGTCCACCAAAGCGAAAACGCTAGGTTTTTTTGAACATCTAATTGAGGCGGAAATTGATTCTGGAGTGGTTATTAGCTACCAAGACTGGCAGGATAATCGACAATCATGTGTCGACCGCGTTCTCAACCAAAACTGGTACCGTGTAATTACCCGCAGTAGCTCGTTGAATGAGGATAGTTTTTCCAGTTCAAATGCGGGTGCCTTTGAAAGTGTGGCCAACATCATTGGCGAAGATTCCGATAGCATTGGCGAAGCAATCGATTCGGTATTTGCCTCTTACAGCAATGTCGCAAGCAAAGATGAGGTGTTGTTGCAACGCCAGATTACCAATGTCGCGGTAAGCGGTGTTTGCACCACTCGCGTTATTGGCAAAGGCTCGCCGTATTACGTTATTTGTTACGACGATTTATCGGGCCGAACTGATAGTATTACCGCTGGCGACACCAATCACGTTAAAACCTTGATGGTGTATCGCAATGCTGACCTTACTGAACTAAACATCGATGACGACATTAAGAAGCTACTCGGCCATGTCAACGAAATTGAAACGATTACGGCATCTGTTGCGTTAGATATCGAGTTTATTATCGATACCAATGGCAGTATTCATATTGTACAAATTCGGCCTTTGGTTGGCGACTATGATACTATTGACGACGACGCGATTGATCACCACATAAAATCATCGCAACGATTGTTTTCTCAGTTTAGTGTGCCTGATGATGGAATAACGACTGGCAATAAAAATATTTTCGGCGTAATGCCCGATGCGAATCCCGCTGAGTTAATCGGAATTAAACCGCGACCGCTTGCATTCTCGCTTTATCAGAGATTGATAACTGATGAGATTGTTACCGAACAACGCTCAGAATACGGTTATCGAGATGTTAGGCCACTGCACCATATGTTGAAATTTGGTGGTACACCATTCATCAACGTGCGCTCAAGTTTTAATTCATTCACACCCGCATCGCTGAATGACAATCTAGCGAATAAATTGATCAATTTGTATATCGATCGGTTGATGGCATTGCCCAAGTTACATGACAAAGTGGAATTTGATGTGGTTGCTACCACTTGGTTTCCAGGGGTGGGAACATGGTTTGACGAAATTTATGCCGACAAACTAAATAGCAATGAAATTAAGCAGACGATCGATTCCCTGAAACAGGTATGTTTAGCTGCGATTGCCAATGTCAATACTTACATCAACTGCGTTGATGACTATGTGGGCAAATTCGATCGTGTGGTTCAGTCAGATTTGTCAAATATCAATAAGGGCATCATGCTGATTGATATCTGTCGCAGTCATGGATGCAAACCGTTTGCACATTTAGCTCGATCGGGATTCATTGCCATATCGATTCTGAAAGGATTTGTGAATTGCAATGTCATGACCAAACAACAGTATGATAACTACCTGCTTAATATCGATTCGGTAAGTTCGAATATGGGACGAGATGCGTATGATGTCGCAAATGGGAAGCTATCTAAACAGGCGTTTTATGACCGTTATGGTCATTTGAGACCGGGAACCTATGACATATGTAGTGAAGCCTACTTTGACAACCCTGAGAAATATCTGGATCCGATCATCAAGGCATCGAAGGTCAGTGAAAAATCAGACGAGGTATTGGACGTTGCTACCATCGCCAATATCGATGCGTTCTTTCATGAAGAGAATATCAATCTGAACTTTTCATATTTTGATGCCTTTGCACGCAAGGCCATTCACGGCAGAGAAGAGGCAAAATTCAAATATACGAAATTCATGAGTCATGGCTTACTCTTTCTAAGGAAATGGGCAGAGAGTCTTGAGCTAACCGCAGACGACATTTCTTATCTGTTGATCACCGATATATTGGATATCGCATCAGGCAATATGCCTGACAATCGCGAACAGGTACTGCAAATGATTTGCTATCGAAAGGATATCTATCGCTTGGAATCAAAAATTGAATTACCAGATTTGATTAAATCCGATGATGACTTTCTGTTTTTCCACAAAAAAGAAGGGGCACCAAACTTTATTTCTAGTAAGTCAGTACAAGCTGAAATTGTATTAGTGCAACCTGCGGAAACCAACGATGCGGATTATTTCAGGGGTAAAGTGGTCTTGATCGATAGTGCAGACCCTGGGTATGACTGGTTGTTCGGCTTCTCAATATCGGGGTTGATTACAAAATATGGTGGCGCTAATTCCCACATGGCAATACGGTGTGCAGAGCTGGGGATTCCCGCTGCCATTGGTGTTGGCGATATTATTTATAACAAATTGGCAGGTTCAAATGAGGTCACGCTGGATTGCAACAATGGTATTATTAACACGACTGTCCGCTTAAAAAAATGAAAGAGATGTGCACTATATCTATATCCTACATTCATCACACCATAATCTCCAATTCAGTAATAAAAAGCTTCATAGCAATGTATTATTAACGGAGACTAATGGTGAATACCTCATCAAAAGAAAAGTGTATCGTTTTGAATATAATGTCATTGCAAAGGCAACGTATAGCAGGGCGAATGATACTTGCCGCTTTGCTGGTTAATGTGATTAGCTTCTCAATCTTCAATGAGTTGGCTATTGTTTCAGGCTTGCTGTATTTGGGCAGTGTCGTTTGCTTATGGAATCGCATCAGCGCTAGGAGCTTACTTTTTGTCAAAGCGATGTTGTTGCTTGCGGTTCCAGGTATTTTTCTGGCGGTAGCAGTTGCAGACATTGATACCTTGAGCCAGTTTCTGCAAGGCAACATTGTGATCATTACTTTATTGGTTTCGGTTGGACTGTCCATGCAAGCAACAAATACCGTTGATCATACCGATGGTAAAGCGAAGGCATCAAATGGAACCTCGGGTTTTATCATAACCTATGCTGGTGTGCATTTTGTTGGGGCAATAATCAACTATGCCGCCATCTTGTTTTTTGGCGACAATATCAAAAGGAGAGGTAAGTTTACTGAAAACCACGCGATATTGCTTGCTCGAAGTTTCGCCGCTGCGGGTTTTTGGTCTCCATTGCTGATAACAATGGCCTTCGCCCTAAGTTACAGCCCTGGAGCTAACTACAGTGAGATCGCCTTATATGGTGGGTTACTAGCGCTTACATCGTTTATATTCTCACTTATTGAATTTTATGTCCAGCCGAACAAGAACCAATATCAAGGGATAGCAGTTTCATTTAGTGAGTTTAGGATGCCATTGATAATGGCAAGCATCATTTTGGTCTTGATCGCTTTTTTCCCCAATATAAAAGTGTTGCATTTGGTTATTTGTGTGTCGTTGCTCTTTTTCATCTATGACGCTAGAAAATCATTTGTTCGTTCTATCAAACGCAATGTTGAGGAGCAATTCCCTAAATATGCGAATGAAATCGCTTTGTTCTTGTCCGCTGGTATCCTGAATGTGTCATTGATGTATTTAGTCAATCAATTTGATTCCTATTTCACAGGATTTGTTTTGACACCCAGCGTGTCAACAATTTTTCTCATCGTGGCAGCGCTATTAACCTGCGTTGGTGTGCATCCCCTAGTATCGGTCACTATTTTTGCCAGCGTAGTCCAAGTTTCCAATGTGACCTTTAATCTGCTGGCCTTTGTCATATTGACCGCTTGGGCAATTGGCTCATCGTTAGGGCCATTGTCTGGGCAGAATTTGGGAATTGGATCGCGCTATGATATTAGTTCCTATCGAATTATGAAAAACAACATAGTTCATTCAATTGTCTTGTTGTGTGTTGCAAATTTAATCATTTATGTCTTTTGGAGAAGTTGAAATGAGTATATCAAACACTTACAAAAGCACCTTTATTGCCACTGCAATGACATTGGCTAATCTGGCTTTTTGTTCGGATTTAAGCGAAGAAAAACGGATATCTAAATTGAGTATAGAGAATGATCTGTTTACCATGGATACGTCCATTTATCTTCAAGTTAGAGCCGAATTTGGAGACCTAATTTTCAGTGAAGATCAAGTCGTTGAGAGCTCAGAAATTGACTTATATTTTCGACGAGCAACAATAGGATTTTATGGTCGAGCGTTGGTAAAAAATATTAGATACGGGATAACTTTATCAGGCGATGAAACGCCGCAAAATAAGGTGACGCCAAGTTTCAGTGAAGAAGATGGGGCGACATTTAATGCTTATCTTGAATACGCGATTTATGATGACCTTTCGATTCGTTTCGGTAAAGGTAAGCTACCTTATTCCAGAGTGTATCTGGTGAGTTCTACCCGCCAGTTGTTCTCCGAAAGACCCTATTATATTTTCAGTTGGGATGATGTGCTTCCACGTTATGCCCAAACCAATTTATCCCTCCGTGGCGCACTGAGTCCATGGATTGATTACCATGTCTCTATCGCTAAGGCATGGCGAAATGGTGATTCGTTATACGAGGATGACAGTCGCGTCGTAAACTCATCACCTCAGTTTACGGGCCGACTCGACTGGTCGCCAGCAGGCTGGAAAGAGAAAAAGCAAAGCGATGCCCATTTGGGGCAGGGTCAACATTTAACATTTGGCGTCTATGGTGTGTTACAAAATGAAATCAATTACACTGAGACTTTTTCTAACCGCCAAAGCGAAAAACGGTTCATATATGGGGCTGATGTGTCGTTTCACAAGCAAGCTCTGAGCGTTCAGTTTGAAGTGAATAGTTGGGAGGTGAAGTCTACCATCTTAGAAGATAATCGAAGAACTTTGGGCTATGTCGTGCAAAGTGGGTATTACTTTTCTAACTCTAAGCTCGAACCCGCCATTCGATATGAAAAATTCGATAACGATGTCGATGGAACCGACTCAGAGGTTAAGAAGATAACCTTGGGTTTGAATAAGTACTATAAAAAACACAACTTAAAACTAATGTTCAATTACGAACACACCTCATTTGGTCGTCATGTTGAATTGCTTCGTCCTGAAAACAAATTATCATCCGATGCATTTCGTGTGACAGCTCAATTTATCTTTTGATACCTTTGCAGGAGGCCACTGCTCAAGCGGCATTGGCTACATAACACTTTTAAGGCGCAACCCGTCACAACACCCCCTATCAAGAAAAGTCAAAGCAAGCGTAGGGTGCGTCCTACGCACCGTTCCTCCGCGCACCATTAATCCACAAATGTAGGGTGCGTCCTACGCACCATCTCACCACTCATTATTAATCTACAACGCCATCAATAATGTGCGTGGGACGCACCCTACGCTTCTGAGGGATCCGATTTTTTTTTGACACCGATACTCCGTTAAAAATCTGATCCATCAATACTTCGGGTTTATCATAACCACCAAAAAATCCGATTTACTTAATGGTATTGGCTTGCAAACCCTATCCGGCAGCGAGCATGATTACTGTGAGTTCTACACTCACTTTAAATATTGCGATCTGAAACGTTACGGACGGGGTTGCAAACCCCGTCCGGCACAAGCATTAAGCTTGAGCGCATTGGGATTGCCCCTTCCAACCAATCCTTCCAATCCCTTCAGTCCATCAAGTTGGCAAGGTTATTCTAATTAGTGATGAGGCTAAATTAAGTCGAGCCTTAAATTGGCTACGCAGTTATCTACTAATAAGTAATGAGATATCTGGGTTTTGTCATTTCGACGAAAGTGAGGAGAAATCTCATCCGCGTTTGTCATTCCGAGCGGAGCGAGGATGACGGCATCTGCCAAAGTTCATACGAGTGATTATGGCTATGATGAAAAAGGCAATTTCGAATGACTTACTAGATAGCACACAAGAGCACTATCTCTATGATACAAAAGGGAATATCATAACTCAGTCATGGACGCGATAGCGTCGTTTTCCCCGCCACCGTCACAAGGATTCATCGCTGTGCTTAGTCCAGCCAAGCACTTCTATACGAGTAATGACCGAGATAAAGGCACCCGTTTCTATC
>JSZA02000171.1 GCA_000785145.2 Candidatus Thiomargarita nelsonii | reverse complement strand
AAGGGGAGGTATCTCTCAAAGCCCGATACATCTAGGCGCGAATAAAAATATATATATTTAATAACGACATAATCTCACCTTGGTTCTCTGTTTTTTGACTTTGTCATTTTTGTATGATTTCACAATCCAATTAATAAGTCAAGCATTTTTGGGTCTGGTAACAAAAAATGTGATTGTTGTACCACACATAAGCATAAGTAAAATCTAATTTAAATATCACGTCTCTGTAGTCGTGTCAACTCAACGGCACATCTGGACAACATCCCTAATATTACAAGTGCTAACTTTTGAGCGGTTTATCTGAGTTCAAACTTGGGAGCATTGTGAGGTTTTGTGAATTTTTATTAATAAATTTGGTGCTATACATTAACCTTCATTTTTATATTTTATAATTGACATTGATTCTCATTTGTATTAATATCCACACCTGTCTGGACGTGTCGGCTCATAATTAGTAACTGATAACAATTATCATTAATAACAGCAACTATGAATAAAAAAATATCAATGGTCCTTTTAGCGATAACAACGACCAGTATCAATGCTGCGAATACACTCCCGGGCATCAATAGTGGTGGAGGCTCCCGCATAATGCCAGCGGGTAAATTTAAAATGGCCTATAAATTTATCTCTATAAAAAGAGATAAAATCTTTGATGGTTCCAATGAAGTATCAAATGACAGAAATTTAGATGCAACTGCAACAGTCCATCTGTTAATAGCAAGATATGGCATTAAACCCGGTCTTGATGTCAGAGTCGCTCTGCCATATAAATCTATCCAAGCAACTGCCCAGTTGATGCCGGGCAAAGGTGTCGAGATAGATAATAGTGGAATGGGTGATATGGTGATTATGGCTAGACATGCTCTCTCTAATATGAATGGTTATTTACTCTCGGCTGGTTTAGGTGTTAAACTGCCTACCGGAAAATCTGATCAAACGTTTGCATATACAGCTGCCGGGACACCCGCCGTCGGTTCTAACACGCCTATGCCCACGCAATTAGGTACTGGTAAAGCTGAATACAAAGCTGAACTGGGTATAACAAAATTTTTTAATGATCTGAGATTAGATGCTCACACGATGTACACATATAGACAAAAAGCGACAAATGATTACGACTTTGGAAACGAATTGGCTTATAATCTATCTATAGTCAAACCGATCACAAATACTCTCAATCTTGGCATAGAATACAATGGGAAATATAACTCTCAAACCAACATGGGAACTGATACAAATCCGGTTTTAAGATCAATGCTGCCATTTAAAGCATTTAGTGGCACTGTGGGATACATCACTCCTCAAATACATTATGTACCTTTTGGTAAACCAAAAATACACTTTGATTTTGGCGTATCAATACTGACACACTACAATCTAAGTGAAGCACAGCCCCTTGAAAAAACGATATTTATATTTAGAATGGGCTATCTTTTTTAACTCAATCATCTCAGTACAGGACAATTTATCATGCTGGACGGGGTTTGCAACCATATCCATTAAGTTAAGCGCAGAGGTGTAGGCGATAAATCGCCTACACTGAGGCAGGGCATTCTCCTTGATCCCTCCTCATACGGGACAGGCTTAATGGTATTGGGTTTGCAACCATATCCATTAAGTTAAGCAGCCTTATATCATAAAAAACAGGGTTTGTACGGCTGCCGTGACAATCTGGTATAAAATGATACATTGAACGTAAGAAATCCCTGTTCTTTTTCAATGGAAAAAATGATTGAATGAGAGTGAAAAGCATACACTCGCGATTCGTAATTAACATATTTTTGTTTTGAACTTAAATATCAATAGTTTAATTTGCATATAACTATCAACTAACATAAAAAATACAAACATTGATTTAACCTAATTTAAATAAATTTGTATTTCTAATATTCATTAAAGAGCCAAAACACCTAACTGAAGGTATCAGTGGGCAAGAGCCACAAGCTGTCGGTCGTAGTTTTAATTTAATGTGGTCAATGGACTATTAATTATGGGGCTTTCAAGTTAAAGCAAGCGTAGGGTCAATGCCATTAAGTTAAGGACAACTAATTGATTTTAAACTTAAATAAAATCAATCATTTATCTGTTTATCATACTGGCATTGAAGCGTAGGGTGCGTCCTACGCACCGTCATCGACACCATACATGATGCGTCTTTATTTGTGCCCAGGACGCACCCGTTAGGCTGGAATTAAAGGTTAAGGTGATCTGATGTTGAACGAATTAATTACCAAAGATGAGCGTGACGCCGTTTATAAAACGATTTTTTCTCGCAGGGATGTTAGAAAAGAATTTCTACCGGATCCGATACAAGATACAGTATTGCAACGTATTTTGATGGCTGCTCACCACGCCCCTAGTGTAGGTTTTATGCAGCCGTGGAATTTTATTATCGTAAGAAATATCGAGACTAGAAAAAAAATAAAAGAAGCATTTGTATTAGCTCATGAAAAGGCTGCTCAGTTGTTTGATGAGGAAAAAAGCCAAAAATATCGAAAGCTGAAACTAGAAGGAATCACGGAAGCACCTTTAGGTATTTGTGTAACTTGTGATCGGGAGCGAAATGGACCAATAGTTATTGGGAGGACTTCTATCCCAGAAACTGACATTTATAGTTCCGTATGTGCTGTACAAAATCTATGGATTGCTGCTAGAGCTGAAAATTTGGGAGTTGGATGGGTTAGCATTATTGATAATGTTAAATTAAAGAAAATTCTCGGTATACCAAATCATGTGGTTCCTGTCGCTTATTTATGTCTTGGCCATGTATCACACTTCCAAGAAAAACCAGACTTGGAAAGAACGGGATGGCTTCCTCGACTAAAAATGGAATCAGTGGTATATGACGAAAAATGGCCAAGAGATACTTAATCACTAAAATGCTCTCGCAATGATTGCTCTCACAATCATTGTCGAACACCGTTGATAAAACTACGCTTGTGAACGGCGGGACTTGTACACATAATATTCCCAATAATAGACAAACTAGTGGCCTCAACGCCGGTGACTTCTTATGCCGTTTGGAATTTGCCCCAAGTGGTACGCCATTGCCAAGGCGTGTTGCGGGTGGTTATGGCTAGACACGTTTGCATATACAGCTGCCGGGACACCCGCAGTCGGTTCTAACACGCCTATGCCCACGCAATTAGGTACTGGTAAAGCTGAATACAAAGCTGAACTGGGTATAACAAAATTTTTTAATGATCTGAGATTAGATGCTCACACGATGTACACATATAGACAAAAAGCGACAAATGATTACGACTTTGGAAACGAATTGGCTTACAATCTATCTATAGTCAAACCGATCACAAATACTCTCAATCTTGGCATAGAATACAATGGGAAATATAACTCTCAAACCAACATGGGAACTGATACAAATCCGGTTTTAAGATCAATGCTGCCATTTAAAGCATTTAGTGGCACTGTGGGATACATCACTCCTCAAATACATTATGTACCTTTTGGTAAACCAAAAATACACTTTGATTTTGGCGTATCAATACTGACACACTACAATCTAAGTGAAGCACAGCCCCTTGAAAAAACGAGATTTGTCATTAGAATGGGCTATCTTTTTTAACTCAATCATAAGGATCAATACCTTCGCCAATTTTAAAATCTGGGTAGATCAGTTGTTTCGGGAATGAGAGACGATTTCCCGAAACCATTGTGGCGACTGAGTTTCGGGAAATCGTCCCTCATTCCCGAAACAACGAAAATGACATCATTTTATGATTTGGCGAAGGTATTATCATAAGGAGGAATTATGAAAATATTAAAATTATTACTGATTTTTCTCGTAATTGTAGCGACAGCTATATTTGTCAAGGTTAAATTCTTTAACCCATTTGAACAAGACGTAACTATAAGTAGTACTAAACAAAATGAGAATGACTCATCAAACAAGTTAGATAAAATTGTCTTAGCTGGACCATTTGCAACGGTTTCTCATCCATTAATACACATTGTTAAAAGCGGCGCGTTAAGTGATGTTGCCAAAGAAGTTGAATTTAGATTATGGAGAAATCCTGATCAATTGAGGGCTATCGTTTTAGAGGGTAGCGTTAATTTTGTCGCCGTTCCGACGAATGTGGCTGCCAATTTATATAATAAAAGGCAAAAAATTAAACTTCTGAATGTCTCTATTTGGGGCATTTTGGGGATGATGACTCGTGATGAAAATCTCAAAACGCTGGCAGATTTTAAAGGTAAAGAGATTGTTGTGCCATTTCGTTCCGATATGCCTGATATTATGTTAAAAGAGCTTATTAAGGCACAAGGGTTTGATCCGGATAAAGATTTTAAGCTGATTTATGTCAGTAATCCAATAAATGCGATGCAGATGCTCATTTTAAGAAGAGCCTCACATGCCCTTTTGGCTGAACCTGCGATTTCTATGGCACTGAGAAAAACTGGCTCATTTCCGCTCAAAGCGATTGCCCCAAATCTATTTAGAAGTGCCGATTTGCAAGATGAGTGGGCTAAGGCTTTTAATACTGATAATAAGGTGCCAGAAGCGGGGATGGCGGTGCTTGGTGAGGTTGATGAAAAGGTTGTAGATAGATTTAGTGTTGAGTATAAAAAAGCACTCAATTGGTATAAAGATAATCCTGTCGAAGCCGGCATTGAGACGGCAGAAGTTTTACCCATGTTAGATAAAAATGCCATAGCCGATTCTATCAAATATGTCACACTAGAGAGTATCAGTGCAATCCAATCTAAAGACAAATTAGAATTTTTCTTTGAAGTCTTAAAAAAGAGTGAACCCAAATTAATTGGGGGTAAAATCCCGGATGATGGCTTTTATTATAAGGCAGAACAGTGAAATTCATCTTAAAAATTCTTAAAGATTTTCCCGCTTACCTTTTCTATTCATCGCTTGTTGGGCGCACAGGTTTTAGTGATGATTTGGTTTGGTATGAGTGATAATACCATCGTTTTTATCAACGGCCCCTGACTGAATTTGCGGTGGGATATGTATTTAGCGATGCAATATTCTTCTAATAAAAATTTTGAACGTGGAGTCTAATAAGCCACTTGAAAAAATTTATTCCAGCCCCACTATCGAGTACGTCCGACTGTGTTAAGGGATTTTAAATCGGTCAAAACACTACTTATTAGCCATAACAATAGGACATACAATATGCAAAAACATTTTCTAACCAAGAGATTATCTCTTATACCCGTTTTAACCAGCGCACTTTTTTTAGCTCTACCAGCGGGCAGTACGGCATCTACACTCAAAGCCGGTAAAATTTGTACTGGACCAACCACTGGCACTTATTACCAGTATGCCGGTGGGGTTATAGACGCTGCGAAAGAGACATTGGGTATCAATCTTGAAAACGTCTCAACGGTGGGTAGTTTAGAAAATGCTAAAGACATCCTATCCGGTCGTTGTGATCTGGCCATTGTTCAAAGTGACATTTATATACAATCCGGTGCGGATTTCCCAACACCCCCTGAGTCTAAGCTGTTCAGTGAGAATGAGGGGAGCGTGGCAGCACTCTATCCAGAAATGGTGCATATTCTGGTTAATCGAGACAGCGGTATTAGTAGCATTGCCGATATCGCCGGCAAAAAAGTCAATATGGGTGAAAAGGGCTCCGGAACTTATCACACTGCCTATAAGCTTCTGAACGTTTACCATAAGCTCGCATCGGCACCTGAATACGTTTACCAATCCCCCGCTGAAGCCGTTGCTAAAGTCGTGGCTGGTACCCTTGATGCCACATTTTATGTAGCAGGCGCCCCTATTTCCACATTGGCAAATTTACCGGCTGATGCCAATGTTACGTTAATTCCGGCAACCATACCTGTATTCAATATTGACTACGCTGTTGAAGACATTCCAGCAACGACCTATCCGTGGCTCTCTAGTGATATTCAAAACAATCTTGCAGTGTGGTCTTTATTGACCATTGGATCATCTATTGATCGTACCCAATTAGGGTCTTTCTTGGATAAACTTTATGCCAATAAAGATACCTACGCTGACAAATACCATGCCAAATGGGCCTTGCTTGACAAGACTTCCAGCATTGCCAACATCAAAACGACACCGCTAAGTGGTTGGGGCCATGAGGCTAACCATTACTTTGCTAACCTTCCTCTTCCCGTTGTTGAACCGCAACCTTACTTTTGTAGTGCCAGCCCACAAGGAACATACACGAAAGTGGTTAAGGATTTGATCCCAATCATAAAATCCACATTAGGAATCAGTTTGACTGAAAAACACACCGCCGGTAGTTTGGACAACATGATAAAGCTTTATAACGGTGAATGTGCAATGATTGTTGAGCAAGACGATGTGGCTGGCTACGCTCTATTTGTTGATAAAACCAGTCCAAGTATTTCCAAAGAACTGCTTATGGCAATGTATGTTAGAGTCCTTATGCCTCTTTATGGCGAAGATACCCATCTGGTAGTGAATACTGGCAGTGGTATTGAAAGTAGTCTTGACTTGGCTGGCAAAAAAGTCAATCTAGGTGACAAGTTATCAGGCACTTTTGCGACTGCAACCACTGTGCTGTTTTTCAATAACATCAAGATTGAAGAGCTTACCCCTTCTTATGATTCTTCCTCAACCGCATTGTCTAAGGTGATCTCTGGTGAATATGATGCCATGTTCGTGACGAGTAAAGCACCGGTTTCTTATTTAGTGACAGCGGATTGTCCGACTGATGTTGAGGGCTGCATTGCGGGTGATCCAACAACCCTGCCAATCAAGCTAGCGTCCATTCAAGCACCCAATTTTCTCCCTAAGACAACTCTCTCAGCCGATAATTATCCGTGGCAGAAAGTGGATATCCTAAATGTACCACAAGTTACAACCATTTTCGGGGTTTCTCCCTATTTGTCCTTGGATGAGAATCGCATAGCTGAACTCATCAATGCCGTGTACTCACTGAAAGTGGGTGAAACGACACTCAGTCCGACGTGGGATGAAACGAGCATTGCACAAGGCGTGGATTTTTTTAATTTGGAACCGATTTGGTTTCATCGGAAGGCGGCTCAATACTTCACTGACAAGATGAAATAGCTGTTAAAACAAAGAATTGTCATGTTTTGAAAACATGACAGTTCTTTCTCCCCCTCTCTTCCCCACAACTCAACATTTGGTTTGATCAAATTTTGTCTCCTCTTAAGTTGAAACAATATTCTGAGCAACAGATACTGAATGCTTTTCTCCTCACGGTTAACTCACATCACGCAGCGATTGCTATCTGGCGAATGCCTGAGACAAAAGCAATTCATCTGGTTGTCAGTTTTGTGGATCGACTACCTCTAGCTGCAGTTGATTTAGCATTTAAGGCACCGGGATTTGTCATAAGTCCCTTTAGGGGAGAAAAAGCGGTTTTTATACCAGCCGAACTCTATTACTCTAGTGAAGGAGAAAACAGACAAATTGAAATAGCAGACACAAGTGATGAGAAGAAACAGACTTTCTTAAGCTTTTTTAATACTTTATTATCTCATTTAACATCAAAAACCCCTTATGCAAATAAGTACTATAACAGTTCTGATCAAAATTTTGGTCATCAGGATAACCAGCAAGATTCATTCGTAACCCTAGTGAATAAAGGGATTGATGCGATTAAAAAAGGTAAATTTCAGAAAGTGGTTATTGCACGGACAAACATGATAGAATTAAATCAACCGCTTCATTTAGTAAATGCCTTTGAAAATCTCGCTAAAAAATACCCAAACACGTTCGTTTCTCTCGTTTCGACACCTGAACATGGCACATGGATGGGAGCCAGTCCTGAATTGTTAATGAATGTGAATCAGGATTATATATTGCGTACCATGGCACTGGCAGGTACAAAACCTACTATTTCAGATTGGACTCAAAAGGAAATCGAAGAGCATGAATTTGTTAAGCATTTTATTATCAAGCAATTTAAAGAAATAGGAATCCAAAAGTTTGAAGTTTTGGGACCAAAAACTTTCACGCTAGGACATCTAATCCATTTGAAGACTGATTTCACAGTGGATTTTAAATCAACGGCTCCCTCACCTTCACCTGAATTAGTAGCCACATCCATATTACACCGTTTGCATCCAACACCAGCAGTTTGTGGATTACCGAAAAAACAGGCACTGCATTTTATTAACCACTATGAATCCTTTGATCGCTCATTTTATACCGGATACCTTGGACCAACCAATATCCAACAGCAAACCAGCTTTTATGTTAATCTCAGATGTATGCAATTGTTAGATGACAAGGCTATTTTATACGCGGGTGCCGGCATTACTCGTGATTCTGATCCCATTAAAGAATGGGAAGAAACCAACCTGAAAAATAAAATGTTACTAAAAGTCATTAAGGATTGATTTAATGTACTATCAACCCATATTAAATATTGCTGAAATTTGTGCCCAGAAAGGAGTAGAGGATGCCATTTTATCACCGGGTTCACGATGTGCGCCGCTTATAATTGTCTTTGCCCGTCATCCTGACATAGAAAGCAAATCAGTAACTGACGAACGGACGGCAGCTTTTATCGCCTTGGGAATAGCCCAACATAAACAAAAGCCAACAGTGTGTGCATGTACATCAGGAACAGCAGCACTTAACTATGGTCCAGCAATAGCAGAAGCTTTTTATCAGAATATTCCATTGATTGTTTTGACAGCAGATCGCTCCCCTGAATGGCTGGATCAACAAGATGGTCAGACCATTCATCAAACCAATCTATATGGTTCTCATGTCAAAGCCAGCTACGATATTCCCGTATCCATTTCACATCCAGACGCAGTATGGCATGTGGAACGCACTATTTCTGAAGCGATTAACCTAGCCATGACGGTACCATACGGACCAGTTCATCTGAATGTGCCTTTCCGTGAACCGTTTTATCCAGAGCCCAATGAACAATTAGAATTTGATACCTCTATCAAAGTCATTGACCAGATGGAAAGCCATTGTGTGTTGAACGAATCTCAGTGGGATGAATTGATTGCCACCGCAAATAAAGTTAACAACATTGTTATTGTAGCTGGGCAAGAAAGGAAAGACCACAGGCTTATTGAAGCTTTGCATACGCTCAAGCAAAAAAACGCAATCACAGTCATTGGAGATATTATCACGAATCTTCATCCGCTAGAACACCTAATCCGACAACCGGATTTAATTTTAATGCCAACAGCGGACAGTTTCAAAAAAACATTACAGCCCAATTTGTTGATTACTTTTGGCCAATCCACCGTCTCAAAGAATTTAAAACTCTATCTCCGGGAATATAAAGCAACCCATCACTGGCATATCCAGTTAGCAGGACCAGTAGCGGACACCTATCAATCTTTGAGACAGCTCCTGCGAATATCACCGGCCTATTTCTTCAAGGAATTCTCCCAACGCTTGAATGGACACCAACTGAATTTAGACTATAATGAATCTTGGTTAAAGCTTGAAGAAGAAGTTAAAACGAAGTTCGACTCTTTTTGGGCCTCAAAACAAAACTTCACCGACCTTGAAGCTATAAAAAGGATTATGGACTGTCTGCCGGACAATAGTTTTCTTCATCTCGGCAACAGCACGGCGGTTCGTTATGCCAATTTTGTGGGATTAAATAACCCAACAATAGAAGTATTTTCCAACAGAGGGACATCGGGTATTGATGGTTCCACGAGTACTGCTGTGGGACATAGCTTATCCACCACCAAATTGAATATCTTGATTGTGGGGGATGTCGCTTTTTTTTATGATAGAAATGCTTTATGGCATCAGCACTTACCCCAAAATCTGAGGATTGTCGTGATGAATAATCACGGTGGTGGAATATTTAAACTCATCAAAGGGCCAAATCAACTGCCGGAAGTGAATGAATTTTTTGTCACCAAGCAGCCTTTATGTGCCAAATTGACGGCCCAAGAGTTTAAGCTTGATTATCTGTCTTGTCACTCAACAGAGGAATTGCAACAACATTTGGCAAGATTTTTTGTTGACGATGGCACCGCCAAAATTTTAGAAATTTTTACAGTTTTAGATACCAATACTGATATTTTTCATCAACTCAAGCAGCATATAAGTAATCGATATGAAAAGTAAATTCCCATGGCAATCTATTAAAGAATATAAGGAAATTCGGTTTCAGTTTCATAATGGAATTGCCAAAATCAGTATTAATCGTCCAGAAGTGCATAATGCTTTCACACCGTTAACCATTAAAGAAATGAATGAAGCCATGACTATCTGTCGTGAAGACTCACAGATTAGTGTTATCATTCTCAGCGGCGAAGGTGGAAAAGCTTTTTGTAGTGGTGGCGACCAAAGTGTGGGACATGATAATGATGAAATGATGCCACTATTGGATGCTTTGGAATTTCAAAAACAGATTCGTTCAATTCCGAAAGCGGTGATTGCGATGGTGGCCGGGTGGGCCATTGGCGGAGGGCTTGTGCTACATGTGATTTGTGATTTGACCATTGCCGCTGAAAATGCCCGTTTTGGTCAAACAGGGCCCAAAGTGGGATCATTTGATGGTGGTTTTGGTGCTTCCTATCTCGCTAGAATTGTGGGACAGAAAAAGGCGCGAGAAATATGGTATTTATGTGAACAATATGATGCTCAAGAAGCCTTGGCGATGGGATTAATTAATAAGGTTGTACCGCTTGAACAATTGGAAGAAACGACAGTAGAATGGTGTCAGAAAATTCAGCAAAAATCACCAACAGCCATTAGGCTTTTGAAATCTTCGTTTAACGCAGAACTGGATGGTCAAGCAGGCATTCAAGAACTAGCAGGCAATGCCACTTTGTTGTACTATATGACCGAAGAATCTAAGGAAGGGAAGAACGCATTTTTGGAGAAACGGACCCCTGACTTTAGTAAATTTATATAAATTCATCATGGAGTTATACTCATGGCGAGACTTAAGGCCAGTTGGCAAAAATACACATTACACTTCAAACGTCCAAGTGGCACTTCCCGGGGAGTGTTGACAGAGAAAAAAACTTGGTTATTGTTAATAAGCCGAATAGATCAACCCAAGGTTATTGGTATAGGTGAATGTGGCCCTCTTAAAGGGTTAAGCTTTGATGAACGCCCAGATTTTGAAGCAAAGCTAACAGAAGTCTGTCTGCATCTTGAAGAATATCAAGATACTTATCAGAATGCACTGAAAGCGTTTCCTGCTGTTCAATTTGGCCTCGAATCTGCTTTATTGGATTTACAAGCCAAAGGAACTAAGATTTTATTCCCATCCTCGTTTACAGAAGGGAAGACAACTATTAATATTAATGGATTAATCTGGATGGGTTCGCAGGAATATATGCACGAGCAGATAGAGACAAAATTGGCAGATGGGTTTACTTGTCTCAAAATTAAGATCGGAGCCATTGATTTTGAAGAAAAATTATCGCTTATCAAGGAAATTCGTCGTGAGTATCCGGCAAAAGGAATGGAACTCAGGGTGGATGCTAATGGAGCATTTACGCCACAAGAAGCCTTAGAAAAATTAAAACGCTTGGCAGAATTTGAACTACATTCGATAGAACAGCCCATTCAAGCAGGACAAATTGATTTAATGGCAAAATTGTGTGAAACCACGCCTTTGCCTATTGCTTTGGATGAAGAATTGATTGGTATTACAACAACAGAGGAAAAGGCTAATTTGCTTTCTACCATTAAACCTCAATATATCATTTTAAAACCAACGTTAGTCGGTGGTTTTAAGAATGCAGAAGAGTGGATTAGCCTAGCGAATAAACAAAATATTCCATGGTGGATTACTTCTGCATTAGAGTCCAATATTGGATTAAATAGCATTGCCCAGTGGACAGCGACGTTAGATAATGCATTACCCCAAGGATTAGGTACCGGGCAACTCTACACCAATAATATTCCTTCACCATTAGTTATTAAAAATGGAAACCTTTGTTACGATAGGAATAAAGACTGGGACATTTCTAAGATTGAATCTGGTGTTTGCGAATGGATATGAATTATGCGACTCTGTTGCTCAACGGACATAAATACACTAAAACTCAATTACAATCTCTTTGTACCGAAAAATTGAACGATACGTTAACATGGGAAAAAAGCATTTATTTGTTTATCCGTGACTGGCTAGATGATTCTCCAACGCTTCAAGTCCAAACATCAGGAACCACAGGCACACCAAAAATAATCACCGTCTTAAAAAATCAGATGATTCAATCTGCCCGGATAACCGGAAAGTTTTTTCATCTTCAGGCGGGGCAAAATGTCTTACTCTGTTTATCAGCAGATTATATCGCCGGAAAAATGATGATTGTCAGGGCGTTCGTCTTGGGATTAAACTTGATAGCAGTAGAACCGACATCGAAGCCATTGGATAAAATTCAAAATGAAATCATCCACTTTGCAGCAATGGTACCCTTCCAACTTCATACTCTTTTATTTGAAACCATCCCAAATGTCAGACTCAAGCAAGTCCAAACTATTATTGTGGGAGGCGCGGCAATTAACTCACGACTGATCGAAGCCGTAAAAAATATCCCCCCAAAAGTCTATGCCACTTATGGCATGACAGAAACATTAACACATATTGCGCTCAGACCCCTCAATGGCTCAGAAGCCTCATCCTATTACCATGCATTAGAGGGGATTCAAATCAAACAAAATAAAAGAGGGTGTTTGGTAATTTGCGCTCCCCAATTAATCAGCACGGAACAATTGGTGACAAATGATCTGGTTACTATCCATTCCAATAAAACGTTTCAATTGTTAGGACGGGTGGATAATCTTATCAACACGGGAGGCGTAAAAATTGTTCCTGAGCAGGTGGAACAAAAACTGCAATCTTTAATTCCAGAACGACGATTTATTATAAGCAGTATCGCGGATGACAAACTAGAACAAAAAGTTATTTTATTGATCGAAGGTTCAGAATTTGATGCATCTCAATTGAATAAATTAAATGAAGAGTTGGAAAACAAACTATCCCAGTTTGAACGTCCTCGACAAGTCTACTTTGTTGAGCAATTTATAGAAACGCTCACAGGGAAGATTCAAAGAAAAGTAACTACCTCAAAGAACTATGCCGCTACTATCAAAACTCGTTTAAAATGGTTATAAATCCATAAAAAAAATGGAGATTGATTTAAATAACTTGAATGTCTTTATTGGTGCCAATGGTGCCGGAAAGTCAAATTTCATCTCCTTTTTTACATTACTTAACGCTATTGTTAATGAACAATTAAGCGTTTTTGTTCCCAAAAATGGTTTTGCAGATTCATTTTTGCATTATGGTAGACAACATACCGATGCGATTGCAGCGAGATTAGAATTTTGTGCTAATGGCTATCAATTCACGCTAGAGCCAACCGCTTTAAATAGATTTATTTTTACTGAAGAAACCTTAACTTATCAAAGAGAGGCAGAACCTTATGTAAAAAGTTTAGGCGTTGGGCATGATGAATCGAATCTTGAAAAGTTCTATAATAGCAATAATGAAATTGCCAAACATGTTATGCCGATAATCAAAAGTTGGCAAGTTTATCACTTTCAGGATACCAGTCGAACAGCAAAAGTCAAACAAATCGGCTCGATTCATGATCATGCCTATTTTCGATCCGATGCCAGTAACTTAGCGGCTTTTCTATATAAGCTTAAACTGAAGCATCAAATGCAATATAGAGCTATTTGTATGACGATACAAAAGGTAGCCCCCTTTTTTGGTGATTTTGTCCTAGAGCCGACATTAGAAGACAGATCATCTATTGAATTAAAATGGCGCGAAAAAAATGGGGAATTTCCATTTACAGCGCATCATCTATCCGATGGAACACTTGGGCTAATCTGTCTGGCAACCGTTTTACTTCAACCGGAACCGCCGGCAAGCATTATTATTGATGAACCTGAGCTAGGATTACATCCTTTTGCCATAAATATATTGGGTGGCTTAATACGCAGTATATCTAAGTCAAACCAAATCATTTTATCCACGCAGTCTGTTAGTTTGCTGGATCAATTTCAAGCTAATGATGTGATTGTGACGGAAAAAATCAATGAAGTATCAATATTTAACCGATTAAAAGAGGAAGATTTGGAAAAATGGCTTGAAGATTATTCACTCAGTGAACTATGGGAGAAAAATTATCTAAAAGGGAGACCTTCATAATGACAGACTGGACAAGGTTAAATAATAAAAAGCAAAAAATTAAACTGTTGAATGTCTCTATTTGGGGCATGATGACTCGTGATGAAAATCTCAAAACGCTGGCGGGTCATGTTGAGAGTGCATTGATACCATAGTTTAAATTTTTCGGATGTATCTACTTGTTTTCGCATTGTAAAATAAAGGAATATAGTATAAAGGTGCTCATCGACATGCGCTGCATATTCTGATTATCTATTATAATGCACTCTCCAAGCTCATTAATCAATCACAAATATTCATTGACACTCGACTCACAAGTTTTTTAAATTTTACTTTAATATCCTGACCCTGACCATTCAGAACAGGAAGAACGTTATCTTATCATTGGGGTTTCCAGTAAATATCGAATCTTGGTCATTTCCCACACGTATCGCAGTCAAACCATCCGAATAATCAGTGCTAGACCAGCAACAAAACGGGAGCGGAGATTTTATGAACATGGAAATTGATGATGAATTAAACGATGAGCTTCGAGACGAATATGACTTTTCTCAAATGAAAGGCGGAGTTCGTGGCAAATATGCCAACCAATATCAAAATGATGTAAAACTCATTATGCTTGAACCAGATATAGTAAAAATATTTCCTGATGCAAAATCAGTTAATACAGCTTTAAGGTCTTTAGCAAAAATTATTCAGCAACATCAGAAGTTTGCTTAATAAGCAAAGTGTGCGACTCGTTTTGGCCTAATTATTGCATTCGGATGGACGGGAAGGCAATCTTAAATAAAGCCTAGATACACAA
>JSZA02000162.1 GCA_000785145.2 Candidatus Thiomargarita nelsonii | reverse complement strand
AAGGATTGCCCCTACGAAAAATCACGGTTTGTAGGGGCAATCCCTTGTGGTTGCCCTCTTAACTTAATGGCATTGCCGTAACATCTGGGGCAAGCAAAACCGTCCAAGATAAATCTTGGACTCCTATTAAATAATTAACCCATCAGTGAGCCAGTCGTTAAAATTTCTGAATAGGGAATGCCGATGAAAAACGTCAGCGGTGCCATTATCACACCCAAAATACGTTGCAAAGTAATAGGCTGATTATTGAATTCAGGTAAAAAATGCAAACCCTGATTAATTAAGCTCACCAGAATATTAATCAATAACTTAACGCCATCACTCGTCCCTTTTACAATGGCATCCATCGCACTATCAGCCATTTTGGGTAATTTTATTTTTTCGGTTTGCAAATCATTTTGATGATAAATAAGGTATTATTAATAAAGGAGATTATAGCATTCCGATAAAGGCATTGGCAGCCACACTCAATCCGACTGAGCCACTGACATTTAAACTTTTTTGCAGTTTTTCCAAATCATCTCACCCACCGCCCCCATAGCAATTCCAAAACTATAACAGACTAAATCACTCCACAAAAAACCATGCCCAAGCACCAACGCACCAAGACGATATTGACGAATGTCATCAATCCAAGGCGCGTGATACAGTTGACTTAATTCAATGCCGAGTGAAAAAAGTAGAGCGATAGCCGCCACTTTCACTGTTGAAAGTGATGGAAAAATAAAGGCAATCATGAGAAACGCCATCAATGCCCAAAGCGTATCACCAGCGTAGGTGCTTATAAAATCGGGGAGTATCTCAGGAAAAGCGCGTGAGCCGAAGCCTAGCACGACCACGATGGGCATAATCAATGCGTAGATGAGTCTATTTCTAGTGAATTTTGTTGAATACATAAGACAAAAGTTTAGATGCAGGAAAAAAATAACAGTGAGGCGGGGGAGCAGTTGTGTGGGGCACGCAAAATAAGAGTCCAAGATAAATCTTGGACTCCTATTACGAATTAAATAATTAACCCCACCACAGCCGCTGTAAAACACGTCGCCAAAACGCCAGCAAAAACCGATTTCACTCCCAAAGAAATAATCTCATCTCTTTTTTCCGGCGACATAGCCGTCATCCCACCTATGATAATGCCAAGGCTACCGATATTGGCAAAACCACACATCGCATAAGTCATAATGATTTTGCTCCGATCTTGTAAAGCGTCTGCGGGTAAATTTAATAAATCTATATAAGCAATCAACTCATTTAAAACAACCTTTGTACCCATCAGTGAGCCAGTCGTTAAAATTTCTGAATAGGGAATGCCGATGAAAAACGTCAATGGTGCCATTATCACACCCAAAATACCTTGCAAAGTAATAGGCTGATTATTGATTTCAGGTAAAAAATGCAAACCCTGATTAATTAAGCTCACCAGTGCAACTAACACGATCAGCATAGCAATAATATTAATTAATAACTTAACGCCATCACTGGTCCCTTTTACAATGGCATCCATCGCACTATCAGCCATTTTGGGTAATTTTATTTTTTCGGATTGCAAATCATTTTGATGAGGAATCATCAACATGGAGATGATTAAAGTCGAGATAACATTTAAAACCGAAGCGGTTAAAATATGCCCCATCGCGTCAGGCACTCTGGTGGATAAAATGTTGGCATATAAAATCATGACGCTGCCGGCAATGGTTGACATGCCCGCCACCATGACGGAAAAAATCTCGCCCCGCGTCATATTTTTTAAATAAGGTTTTATTAATAAAGGAGATTCAACCATTCCGATCAAGGCATTGGCAGCCACACTCAATCCGACTGAGCCACTGACATTTAACGTTTTTTGTAGTAAATAGGAGAAAGATTTGACGATTGCCGGTAAAATGCGATAGTAATAGAGAATATACGATAAGGCACTCATGACTAAAACGAGGGGCAGGGCTTTAAAGGCAAGGAGAAACATCTGTCCCTCTTTTCCCGTTTCAATTTCAAAAGGCGCCTCGCCGCCCCCTAAATAGCCAAAGACAAAAGTCGTGCCGGTGGTGGTAGCCGTTTCTAACGCCCGTACCAGTTGATTGAGTAATAAAAAAAACTCTTTAAAAACGGGTAATTTTAGAAAGATAATGGCAAGTATGGCATGAATGAAAATGGCTATGATAAGGGGTTTAAATAAGATAGCTTTTCTTGCCTCACTAAAGGCGTAGGCTATCAAAAGTATGGCAAATAATCCAAAAAATCCTTGTATTATTATCATATTGATTTATTTGACTTGGGTTTAATGGAGAGTAGATTTTTTATAGCTGCGAACAAAATCAACAAAGCGTTGAGCCCAACGATTTTTTTCAACATCGCGCAAATGGACATAACTGGCTAAAGTATTTTTATAAATTACCCCATCATGGCGACCATCTAAACCAGTCCCACGCAAAACGTGATAAGCAAACTTCAAGTGAGAAGGCAAATTAATAACCCTCGAATAATGAAACTCATGAGCATAAAACTCAGTCGGTTGATCAGGCCATAATCCATTTCCCGTTTCGCGCAAATGAACATAACCACGCCCTTGCGGACGCACTTCCATCACCGTATCAAATGGCAATGCCCCCACCATTTCACACGTTTTGCCTTGCCATGTCAAATGACGCGACAAATACATCAAGCCCCCACATTCTGCATAAACCGGCATCGCTCGCTCAATCGCATCGCGGATATCTTTTTTTAAACTCTTATTATTAGACAAACTTTCCATTTTCGCTTCAGGAAAGCCACCACCAATAAACAAGCCATCCACCGCCGGCAAGTGCGAATCGTGCAAAGCATCAATAAATACCAACTCTGCCCCTGCCGCCTCTAAAGCCTCTAAATCACTCGCATAATAAAAACCAAAAGCCGCATCACGCACAACGCCAATTTTAATATCCGGCGCACAATGATCTTTTACCCTCTCCCCTTTTGCCCGAGCACCCGTTTCGGTCAGCTTGAGTAATAGCTCAAGATCAACCTGCCCGGCAATCAACTCGGCAATCGTATTAATCTTATCCCGTGCTTGCTTATCCTCATTACTCGGCATCAAACCCAAATGCCGTTCCTCAATGACCAAACGAGAATCACGTTGCACCGCCCCAATAACCGGCACATCTGTATAATATTCCATCGACTCTCGTAATTTACCCTCATGTCGAGCACCACCCACCTTATTAAGGATCACTCCCGCAAACTTAATATGCTTATCAAAGGACTGATAACCCAATACCAGCGGCGCAACCCCCCGCGTCATTCCCTGCGTATCAAGCACCAGCACAACCGGCACATCTAACAAACGCGCCAAAGCGGCATTACTATTACTACCTTCAACATCCATCCCATCATACAAACCTTTATTACCTTCAATAATGCTGATGTCAACACCTTGACTATACTGTACAACACTGTCCCTAATTTCAGGAGAACTCATTGTATAAAAATCAAGATTATAACAGGGACGCTGAGCCGCTTGAGTGAGCCACAACGGATCAATATAATCAGGACCTTTTTTAAAAGGTTGGACAAGCAAACCACGCGCTCTGAGGGCAGCACACAGTCCAAGAGAAATAGTGGTTTTACCCGAAGATTTATGGGCGGCTGAGATAAGAAAATGGGACATGTCAGGGAAATTTTTGGTAATGAGCAACAAGAAGTTGTAAAAATGTCAAAAAAAATACCTCAAAAAATCCGATTTCTTAAAGAAATCGGATTTTTAAAATTGACGAAACTACTCAGCTATCCTCGTTCCCACGCTCTGCGTGGGAATGCCTGCTTGGACGCTCCGCGTCCCTTCATTTAAAATCGTCACTTCTACCCGGCGATTTTGCTGTTGCCCCTCTATAGTCGCGTTGGTAGTGATTGGCTTATTTTCACCAAAAGCTTTTATAATCAAACTATCTGGATTGATACCGTTTGCTATGAACGCATCGCGCACCGTATAAGCACGACGTTCTGAAAGTGAGACATTATAGCTTTCCTCGCCAATACTATCAGTATGTCCTGCTACAACGACCGTCCGAGGCGCATGTTTTTGAATAATTTTGGAAAATTCTTCTACTTTCGACAAACCTTCGGGCAATAAAGCGGCTTTATCAAACTCAAATAGCACAGTTTCTAGCACCAATTGCAGACTAGACACAGTCTGTGGTGGCGGCTCAGGCTCAGGGAGTAAAGGGACAGCGACGATAGGCAGCATTGGGGGTTCTTTTACGACGGCACATCCCACACTCAGTCCCGTCATCACTATGAGCATTGCCAAAGTTTTTATCAATTCAGGAAAATTCATTTTTTTCATGTCTCACACCTCCTATGCATCCACATCTGCCGCGCCATACCCTGCGCCTCATCAATACTCGCCGCTTTTCCCATCAACTTCAAAGCAATCGCTGCTGTACCGACCACCGCACCCTCGCCAAATTCATCCTCAATCTCACCACGCCACAAAGCTGACAAACGTTGCGGCTCCAACTTTTCTTCTTTAACATGCCGTTTTTTGAACAAAGGTGGCCAGATTTCATCAGACAATTCGCCATTATGCACACTTTGTACCAAACAATCTATATCAGGATTACGCTCAATCTCACCGCCATCACCTTTTATCACAGCTAAATGGGGTTGATTCAGTAATAATGCTGCCTCTTGATGAACAGGACGATAATCGGGATGGAAAATGCCTTGGATCACATAAGGCGCATCAAAGGGATTAAGCATACGAGCTAAGGTGTGGACGGGAGAACGCAAGCCCATGAGGGGGCGGAGTTCAATGATTTCATGTAATTTGGGACAAAGGTATTGCAGTGGCAAATAACTAAAATTTTTTTCTTTAATCTGTTCCGCCGCCTCTTCAAATGACGCCGCATATTTAATGCCTAAATACGATAATATATCTTGAGTATAAATGCGCCCGTTAGTATGTCCCCTCGTACCGTGCATAAATACCCTAATGCCATTTTCTGCCAACAACAAACTAGACAAAATAAACCAAGGCAAATGACGGCGCTTACCGGCATAAGAAGACCAATCTAAATCAACCTTGCCCGTTGGTAACTTGAAAGAATCACGCACCGCCTGAATAAATCCAGCTAATTCTTCACGGGTTTCCTCTTTGACGCGCATCAACATCATAAAAGCCCCTAACTGTACAGGCTCAACTTCATCAGCCATAATCATACGCATGGCAGAATAGGCTTCATCTTGCGTCAAAGGGCGAGAACCATTTTTACCTTTGCCTAAAATACGGACATATTGAGCAAAAGGATGTTCTTCATAGAATGTCGTCGTCAACATATATATTAATGACCTCAATAGGGGGGGGATATAAGGGGGGGGGGTGGAGTCCAAGATTTATCTTGGACATCCAAATAAAACACGCTTAAAACGTCGCGTCAATCCTTAAAAGTCTCATCAATATCGTTATCAGCCAAACTACGGGGCATAAAGGGCATAATTCTCAAAGCCAATACGGTCAACAAAGCCGAAATGGCAATACCACTGAGCCCTAACATAATTTCCCACACACTCGGCGTATAAGGATGTACGGGAGAATCATCAAAAAAGCCCGATGAAGTGACTTCCATACCCGGGAAAATCTCTAACGGATAAGCCTGTCCACCAATGATAATGACATACAATAAGGAAAATCCACCGATTAACGTCAGTATAGACGCCGCTGCAATACTAGCACGGCTGCGAGTAAATCTATCATGGTAAAGCAGCAGCAACGGCAATATAGTCCCTAAAAAGAGATAGCCACCCCAAAAGAGTACCGTATAAATACCACCACCTGCCAAAATAAAATATTCAACACCATGACGACCGGTGAAATACAAATGACTGATATGATAAGCCAGCACAAAATAAAACACTGCCCCAATCAGTACCCCTAATAAAGTTTTGGGTCGATGTAGTACACCTTCTCCCAACGCGCAGTGCGTCTCCCAACAATCAATGAGCAAGACGATTAAGAATATCGCAAGTCCCAAAGATAAAGAAAGGGCAATAAACAGAGGTGCCATAATTGCCGTCTGATAAGCTTCGCGGGCTACCAACAAACCAAAAATGGAGCCAGTACCCGTTGTGAGTATCAAGCGCCAGATAAACGCAATCAAACCGGCAGTCGGATAATAACGCTGCATACGCCGCTCCATCATAAACCACAAATAGATGGCGCAAATCATTATAAACCCATTATATAATATAATATTCCATGCAAAAATGGACTTAAAATTATAATAGGTCATCGCAATTATAAGGCGATCAGGGCGACCTAAATCCAATACTAAAACAGACAAACCCCCAATCAACAATGTGATGGCGAGTAAAGCAGATAAGCGAGCCAGGGGACTATAAAAGACCTTGCGAAAGACGGAACTGATGGATGCTACATTCAGCACACCCGAAGCCGCTACAATCAAAAAAATCGCAAAAATATGTGGCATCCCCCACACAATCTGATTAGTCATACCTGTGATCGCATGACCGTGATGCTCCATGTTATAGGCTGCAAATAAGCCTAATGAAATAAAAAGAAGCGATACAGCTATCCCACCATAAAAACCAGGACTTTTGCCCTCAATAACGCAATAAGTAACATTTTTCATAACTACAGCCCTTGATAACGCACACCCGGATTCAGTCCCATATCAGCCCGCAATGCCGTGCTACTGACTTCGGACAACTTTTTGGAAATCTCACTGTTAGGATCCTTCATATCTCCAAACAGCATAGCCTTATGATCCGCCTGACTACAAGCCTCTACACAGGCTGGCTCACCTCCACTATCAACACGATGTACACAAAGTGTACAACTTTCTACAGTGCCTTTACCACGCGGGGTATGAGGTTTTTGATTTTCCAAAGTTTCATGGATAAATGACCGTGCTTTATAAGGACAAGCCATCATACAGTAACGGCAGCCAATACAAATATGCCTATCTACCAAAACGATGCCATCGGCTCGCTTAAAAGAAGCGCCTGTGGGACAAACATCGACACAAGGCGGGTTTTCACAATGCTGACACAGCATAGGCAAAGAAGATTCTCTGCCGGTTTGCTTGTCACGTAAACCCACTTTGCGTATCCAGTGCGCCTTAGTTTCGGGACTGGAGTCCTCAGTCAATCCATGCTCAGCAGTACAAGCATTGACACAGGCATCGCATCCATCAGCACATTTGGTCGTATCAATTAGCATACCCCAACGGACATCCGATGTTACCGCCTCGTCAGCGGGCTTTGCCTGAGAAACGCCATACAGCAGCACTCCCGGAGCGACGACTGTCACTCCCGCAACTGCGGCTGTGGTTTTGAGAAACGCACGGCGATTTGGATTAATATCTTCGCTCATAATTTGATCTCTTTAATAGAACGATTCTGCTCGTTCCCACACGAGACTTTTTTCCACAAAAGACGAGTAAAAGGAGTCCAAACTTTGCCAAGATAAATCTTGGACTCCTATTTAGCAGTTGGATGTGACTAGTCAATCCACAGGTTTAACAGCTGCTCAAGCGCACCCTTATTAAAAGGCTGTTGCTCTCCCATTTTGAGGCTTTTCCATAATTTCCAGCTCAACTTATTTTTACCCTCATCAACGAGTAACAGCATGACCTTGTGAGGACTATAACCACGATGATAGACATCAATCCGACCAATGGCACCTAAAATATTCATCTCAACCGGTTGGAATATGATTTGATGCCCCCCCACTAAATCCAACTCAAGTGAGTCAATTTCATAGTGGCCTAAATTTTCCTCAGCCAACTTGATTGGGTTAATGTCAAAGCTAATGTACCCGCTTTTAGCGTGAGCGGATAACCAAGTTTGAACATTCTTATACAAGCTATTAACCTGCTTGGACCAGGCTGTCCTCTTGGCCTCACCATCGAGAGAGGAGTCTGGTTGGCTTGCCGCCATTTTTTTGAGCTTATCTCCAAGAGGGGTACTGGAAAGAAGGCGTGACTTTTGAGCCATTTCTGGCTTTTGAGCCTTTTCCGGCTTTTGAGCCTTTTCCGGCTTTTGAGCCTTTTCCGGCTTTTGAGCCCTTTCTGGCTTTTGAGCCCTTTCTGGCTTTTGAGCCCTTTCTGGCTTTTGAGCCCTTTCCGGCTTTTGAGCCCTTTCCGGCTTTTGAGCCCTTTCCGGCTTTTGAGCCCTTTCCGGCTTTTGAGCCCTTTCCGGCTTTTTGACCCTTTCCTTTTTAGCAGCCACCTTTTTAACTGGCTTTTTAACCGGCGGCTCCTCACCCGCACCAAAAACACTGTCGAATACCAGCTGATCCCGATTTTTCACTTCAAAATAGCCAAGATCTTCCGCGAATTTGAGAATCGGGTTATCAAGGGTGATTTTTTCAAATTCCTTTAAAGCCTCCAAATTGTTCTCAAACAGCTTAGCGTCACCCTGAACATTGTATATCTTCGTCTTGCTACCAAACAGGTTGACACCTTTGCCGATATCATTGAAGCCCAGTCCCTTGAGGGCTTTCAAATAACTCTGGATCGATGCGGCAAGGAGTTTTTTGTATTCCTTTTCAGGCACCTTGACCATTTGCTCCATTCTCCCTATTCGGGACGAGGTATGGAACTTTTCAATCTTGGTCTCAAACCGGTTACGCTTTTCGGAATAACCCCATAAAAATAATCCTTCATCACTAGAAAAGGGTTCTATGTCTGGAATAAGGCAGGCAAACCCCTCATTGAACAGAAAACCATGAAAATCAATCATTCGTCGGGCAAAATCTTCGAGTTGTTGTTCGAGTGACATTACTTTCTCCATAAAAAAAATTAAATAAATCAACAAGATTGCAAATTTTAGCTTTAAGTTTAGCATTTGTTTTTGCCCCTCCCCAATCGCTCACGGGAGGAACAAGGCAGCACTATATTAAAAGCAAATTAAAAGAAGTGCAAGTCAAACACACACAAAAATTTCAATGCAAACGTTTAAACTCTATGTTTTCCGACGAATATATTAATTTAATAAAATAAAATAAAATTGATTTGACGAGTGGGAACGAGAAAAAAGAAAAAAATGATTGTTGCTATAGTTTAAAGGAGTCCAAGATTTATCTTGGACGTCCATTTTTTGAAAAAGTTCCCTAACTTACCATTCCTACGGTGTATCAGGTTGACTGGCATGGCATTGGAAACAATCAATGCTCACTGCCGCATAGCTGTGGCAACTACGACAAAAATGCTCTGAGCCTTCTTTGATACTCGGATAATTTCCCGCCGCATCCTGTGTCACATGACAATTAATGCAGGCGACTAAACTATGTTGTGTGGTACGCACGCCACGGCGCATGGTCTCCTCACGCTGATGTTTGAGAAATTGACCATGATTGCGGCGAATAATCTCTTTCGGTGCCACACAGGGCTGCTCCGCAGAAAAATTTTCCTTAGCTTTAGGCGGATTAGGTATAGGCACAGTACCACTCGTTGTCATATCTTCGGCACTGACGGCTAAGCTTAACAAGAGCCCAAGGCCAAGTTTTCCTAAAGTGCTTAAACGAACTGTCATAACAAATTTTGTCCCTTACATTCATGCGTTCGTAGTAGTCGCTTTAGCGACTACTATAAACACGCGAGGTGCAACTAACTATTTTTAGTTGTCAGTATTTTTTAATACGATAGCATCACCGACTAATTGATGAATACTGATGATTTGATCCATTTGAAAGCCATAATAAGGTAGGACTTTACTAAACTGGCTCTTACAAATCGCACAAATCGCAGCCATGTGAGTCACACCAAAATTATCAACGACCTCTTTCAAGGCTTCCATGCGCGGCAATGTCCCTTTCACACGTAACTCCATCAGTTCATCCGTCAACAATCCGCCCCCACCACCACAACAGTAGGTTTCATCGTGAATGGTATCCGGCGGCATATCGTAAAAATGATTACAACAGGCTTTGATAATCTCACGGGGGATTATAAATTGACCGCCCGGTATATTGCCCATACGGCTGCCCCGTGCAACATTACAGGAGTCGTGGAAAGTCAATCGACGGTGATCATTAGCCGATTTATCCAGCTTTAAGGCACCTTTTTGAATTAAGTCATAAGTAAATTCGCAGATATGTTGCGGAATGGGATAACGCTGATCGAGAAAATCAAATGGCCCCACAAGGGTATTCAAAAAGCTATAAGCTACACGCCAAGCATGTCCACATTCGCCAAAGATGAGGCGTTTTACTTTCAGATCGAGCGCCGCCTCGCGGATACGCATCGATACTCGGTGCATGTTTTCATAACTGCCGATAAACATGCCAAAATTACCCGCCTCTGAGGCATGAGAACTCAGCGTCCAAGAAATCCCCATCTGATGAAAGACTTTTGCATACCCAATTAATCCATCAATATGCGGTTCAGCAAAAAAGTCTGCCGATGGCGTGACCAAAAGCACTTCTGCCCCTTCCACATCCAAGGGCAAGCGCACATCCACGCCCGTCTCATCCTTAATATCCTCTTCTAATCCCTCTAAAGTATCGCGCAAAGCCGGTTCTGGTAGTCCTAAATTGTTACCAATTTTATAGACTTTAGCAATAATTTCATTACAGTATTTTTGGCCTTTGCCGACAGTATCCAAAATTTCGCGGGCTGCCATTGAAATCTCAGCCGTGTCTATCCCATAAGGGCAATACACAGAGCAGCGACGACATTGCGAACACTGATGATAGTAGTTATACCAATCATCAAGCACATCTTTTGTCAGATCTTTCGCGCCCACCAATTTGGGAAACCATTTACCAGCAAAGGTAAAATAACGGCGATAGACTTGCCGCAATAAATCTTGCCGGGCAACGGGCATATTTTTCGGGTCTTCGGTGCCTATCATATAATGGCACTTGTCAGTACAAGCCCCGCATTTCACACAGGCATCCAAATAGACGCGCAATGAGCGATATTTTTTCAGTAAATCGCCCATTTTTTCAATGGCAACTTCTTGCCAATTGTCCACCAACTCACCCGGATAGCCTAATGATTCTTGCATCGCTGGTTTAGCGACAAAGGGTCCATTCCCCTTCATCACACCCGGTTTAAGAATGGGTATGACCGGATAGGGTCTGAATGCGGGTGTCTCAAAATTCGCTTTAGCCATAGACCCTCCTTAACTACTTTCCTTGGTTTCCAATTTAAGTGCCCATGGGGCAATGTGACGTTTTTCCCGTGAATTATCCACTTGATTGCGACCCGGGCTAAAAAAGACACCTGGCGCATGTAGCAACTTGCTAATTGGGAAAATAATCATGAGTAGTATGACAGCAGCAAGATGTACTAATAAAATGCTATCAGTCGGGATAGCTTGCCAGTCAAAATACATCACGCCCAGCATGAATGCTTTAAATTGGACAATATCAGTCGGCAAGACAAAACTCATCATGACGCCACTGCCACCAATCACTAACAGCAAAATGAGCATGAGATAGTCGGATGGATTACTGATATAACGTATCCGTTCAACAAATATACGTCGTGCCAGTAAACCAAGCAAACCAATCAACATGACAAATCCGCCATATTTGCCAAAGGGTTGTACCAATACAACCCAAGACCAGACAGGCTCAGTGAAATAGCGCAGATGGCGCAACAGAACGACCCACAAAGCCCCATGAAACATCATACCAAATAGCCAAATCCATTTATTCGCTCTAAACAAACTGCGAAATAATACAACTTCGCTCAGCACACGCAATACGACACCACTTGTTGTCAAGGGAGCAGGCATGGTGGGTACTTTCAAAGGGGCGGGCGTTTTTGCGTATTGATAAATTTTATAGGCCAATCCACCTATTAAAATCAGAGTTGCTAGATAAAATGAGAGTGCGTAAAACGCTGTCCAGATTCCCATAAATACATCCTCGTCCCCCTCACCCCTACCTCTCTAAACTTGGAGGGCTGGGCGAGGGCAATTTAGCTGTTAGATGCAGCCAGTTGGTTTCGGTAAACCGGCGAAACGGCAGGCTTGTTTAGCAGGGCCATAAGGGAACAACTCGTACAGGTACTTGCTGTTGCCTTTATCTTTCCCCAATTTCTTGCCGATGGCCTTAGTCAGCACCCGCACTGCCGGTGCGATTTGGTACTCATCATAGTACTCGCGCAGAAAGCGAAGGACTTCCCAATGATTGTCGGTGAGTTCCATTTCATCTTGAGCCGCCAAAATTTTGGCTGCCTCTTCATTCCACTCTGCCAGATTGGTCAAGTAGCCTTCTTCATCGAGATCAATGCTTTTACCGTTGACTTCAATTGCCATTATGTATCATCCTCTTATATTAGATAGTCTGTATTTTTTGTAACGCTTTACAACCAAGGCTGTACCCTTTTACTTTCAGCCGCCAGTTCAACAAAGCCTGCATAATCGACCGTCTTTATGCCATCAACGACATTATCTGCCCTCATGCCACGCGCTTCAACATCTGGCTCAAGAACGTAGATATTGTAGCTTTTCAAACCCTCAGTGATAAGCCCTTCAAAGCGTGTACCTTTGAGTGCGCCATAAACGCCATCTTCAAACAACAAAATATTATGACCTTGGCGGGCAAAACGCAAACAATTTTCCAACGAATTTTTATCAAACGGTGATTTATTCACAGTATGTAATGTCATGCAATCCTCCCGCCTAGAAACTTAAAACAACGTCTTGTTGTTCCATCAATTCTGCCATTTGTGCATCCTCTAAAACTTCTACGTCCACAAGCAGTTAAACTTGGCAATACAGGTCACGACCCTTATCCCCCATGGTGGCAGGAGTTTGAAATGCACCCCGTAAAGCCAGTCTTCAAAACCGGACTTGAGACTCTCGAACTCATCCGGCTCCTCGGATTAACATAACCTAATGTTAAGTAGAATTTCTATCAATAACTTCTCTCATTAATTGTGGGAGTTTCCCCCCGATTCAATTTACTCCAAGACCTTTATAGTAAATCTCATAGCTACTAGAATGATTTCAAATTGGTCCTTTGTTATCATCCGATGCAGGTGTTATTATTCCTGCCTCTTTTCCGATTCTAAGTACCGTAGAGGTACCAACAGGTGGTTTAGTGTCTGACGTAGGCGTAATTATCTTTCCTGTCCCGTCTCCCAACCTAAGCACCATCTCAGTGCTCGTTGGCAAACTTTCTGGTGCCATGCCGTTATCTAAGTAGCCCTGTAATTCTGGACTGGTCTGACTAACCTTTTTGCCCTTGGTACCCTTGTTTTTTCTATGGATTTTGTCATGGCAATGTAGATGAACCAGCACAAGGTTCGAGTATGTATCCTCACCTCCTAAATGTCTTGGATGTATATGATGTGCTTCTGGTAAATCTGTGTTTGTAAATCTACATTTGCATACTGGACAAATTCCATCCTGTCTTTTTAGCATTTTTGCTTTAGATGGTGTGATGTTGCCATAGCCTTTGGAAAGCCGTTCCGCCCAATAGGCGGTATCACCATCATAATATGACCTATCGTAACCAACTCTAGCATGACTCCCCGTTCTTTCTTTGTGCTTGGAATATCCCTTGAGATATTTGACGATTTTTCTGTCTTTACCTTTGCCTATTATTTGAGCAAAAGTCCATTTTCTACCATTTATAGTGCCAAAATACTTATCTGCCACCCAGCGTTTACCTTTCTTTGGGTGCCTACGACAGGCCCATTGATATAATCTTTTCCACAATAAGCTGTCAAGTTTACTGAATGCCTCATTTGAATGCACTGTTTTATAGTAGTTTGCCCAGCCCGATATTTTAGGCTGAAGTATTGCAATTAATTGCTCAGGGGTTGCTGCTTTTAATTTCCAGATAGTATCACCAATCACTCTATAATGACCTTTTATCTTTTCTTTAGTTGGTTCAACCCGTAATACATGCGTTGCTTTAGCCCGTCGTTGTTCAGTGGGGGTACCATTTAATAACTTCAGTTTATAGGTACCTTTAATTCGATTTTCATAATGCCGGATGTGATGTCCTAGAAAATCAAAACCCTCTGTTGAATGAACAATCTTGGTTTTTTCTTCAGATAAAGTTAATCCTCTAACTTCAAGCCATTTGCCTATAAATCTCTTGGATTCCTCAATAACCTCTTTTTCCTCATGGAGTACAACAAAGTCATCAGCATATCTAATCAGGTCCAACTTCAGACTTTTCCTGATTTTGTAGGACCTCTCTACCCCTTCCTGAGTCCCTTCCGACTCCTTTTGAGATTTCTTTAACTCATTTTGAGTTTTCTTTATTTCCTTTTGGGGTTTCTTTGCCTTCATTACTCTGGTTATTGTGCTGACGGTTGTTGTACCAATTTTCTTTTTCCAACCTTTTATCCCCCGTAAGTGTTCAATTAGGTCGGTTTCCATTAGGTCAAGGGCTATATTAGCTAATAGTGGCGATATGGTGCCGCCTTGGGGCGTTCCCATATTGGTTTGATTATAGTCAGATTTCTCCATATAACCAGCCTTTAGCCATCTTTTTACTATCGGTCTCCAGTGTGTATCAATTTGCGATGCTAGAAATTTATGGTCAATGTTGTCAAAACAGCCTTTTATGTCTGCATCTAGTACCCATTTTTGTTTTCTGAGTAGTACCGTTGTAATTCTTTCAATTGCGTCGTGACATCCCATAGCTGGTCTGAATCCATAACTGCAAGATTCAAACTTCGCCTCGTAAAATGGTTCAAGTGCAATTTTAGTGACTGCTTGCATTGCCCTATCCTTGATGGTTGGTATGCCTAATGGTCTAAGTTTCCCGTTTGCTTTTGGGATGTAAATTCGCTTAGCCGGCATGGGTCTATATTTGTCCCAACCACGTTGGATTGTATCTAACATATCTTTAACTAAAGCCATCTTTTGTCTAGGCGTATTGACTTTAACTCTATCTACTCCTGCGGTGCGTTTTCCTTCAGAGGTAAATGTTTTTGCGCGCGCGCAAAAACATTTACCTCTGAAGTTTTCCGTTGTGACG
>JSZA02000161.1 GCA_000785145.2 Candidatus Thiomargarita nelsonii | reverse complement strand
GATTCTACCATTGCACAAAGCTGGTAGTACAAAAAACGCTCATAAGTGTCAGAGTAATGAGCATGTTGCATTTCAACAACGATTCTATTTTTTTTATCCTCAGCAAAGAGATCGAATTTGAAATTCACCTTTCCTACTACTGGAAAAAAAGCCTTATCATTTTCCACTTTATCAATCTCAAAATCGTCGATATTAAGTAAATCTTTAACCAGTGCTTTAAACAAAGCAGGTTTACCGAAAGCTTTTTTAAAAACCACATCATAACGCAAGGGTGCTACTTTCATTGTTTTTCTCCAGGTTTAATCAAGATGCGTCCTTGAATAACCCGATTTTTTGACGGCCTCACATACAGGTATATATGCACCATCAGCTAAAATTTTAGGACCACCCTTCCCATGCCGTAAATTTTCAGGTCTATTTTCAATATGTGATTGAAGACTAATAGCATCAACCCACGATTTGGCACTTCGTCCCCGCATTGCAGACCGATGTCCTGTGATGGCCCCTTTGTCAAGTAGTTGATTACAACCGCGCCCGCGACAACCCAAACCGCTCCGAAGCCTCTCTGATGCTAAGCTTTTCCATGATCGCCCCCCTTTAAATGTCAAGTGCTGTTGTAATATTATAGGCATTAAGCATTGAGACATAAAGTTAAGAGTTATTAGTTAATTGATAATTTATGAAAAAGGATTTGAAATTTGTTTTTGGATGGCTCTACCTAATCCTTGTTCATTCCACTTGTGTGGACATTTCAACTGAAATAGCTTGATTCAAGACTTTAACATCATGGTTATTCATTTTTATTTACCTGTCTTCTATTTTCTATCCATATAATAATTACATTTTTTGAATGAGTGTTGTGAATAGGCGCTCACAATGTGGTGCTACTTGTCGCACTTTCTCAACTTCTAACAAAGCTAACAATTTCTCAGCCTGTTGTATTTTGTGATATTCGCCTTTTCTGGTTTTGCGAGTAGCGGCTTTTAAGCTGGGTTCAAGCTGCTTTTTATCAATTTTTTCTACTTCTGGATTTTTGGGAATTAAATTTTCTTTAAATCCTTGCCCATAGAATTTTTTCAGCGTCTCAATATCAGCAATCAACCAAGCCTCCATCGTTTGTACCATTAACTGGCAGTGTTCATCATCAATATTTGGCAATTCCCAGTCGTCTCGAAACTTTAAATGTTGACAAGGTGTCGTATTGACGGGGGCTTCTGCATCGACAAGCAAAACGTTAAAAGCATTCGGATTCGCTTTTAAAGCATTTTTGAAGTCCCTAAAAGCGTTGTTACGAGAACCGCAGACCGTTATTTTCCATTTAATTTTCTTCTGTCGTGCTCTTTTAACTAAGCCCTCTAAAAAACGGCTAAACCCTTGGTGTATTAAAGCTTTAGTATTTCTACCATCACCGCCCCCTTCAATAAAAAGGTGAATTTCTTTTACCATGGTTTACCACCTATATGCCCCATGCGCCAAAGATCTCCAATCGTATAATTTTCTAGTAGGGGCAATCCCTTGTGGTTGCCCTCTGCTTCAAGACGATGATCGTTCCTACCCTCTTCATCACGTTCACAGATTAACACGGATTCTGGGGGGAGTGTGGAAATTAAAGCATCGGAATGGGTCGTCACAATCAATTGTGTTCTTTGCGATGCCTCAATAAGCATGTCAGCAATGGTGGACAAAATATCAGGATGAAGACCAATTTCGGGTTCTTCAATGCACACCAATGGCGGTGGCGTTGGATCGAGGAGCAAAGCCATTAAAAATAGATAATGCAATGTGCCATCGGATAGACGGGTGGCAGCAATGGGTTGCGTGAGTCCTTGTTCGCGGATAAATATTTGCACCGTACCACCCATAATTTTTATACTTATCTCGGTTGCGTCCCTATAAAACTTTTTGAATTGTTCAATCACGGCTTGATTACCGAGTTGAAATTGTAGATCATTTAAAACCAGTCCAAGGTTACTACCATCTTCTAGGAGAGGATATTCAGGTAAGTCAGTCCTTTGAAGTTGTCGGGGTTCTAAATCACGCCCTATATGCCAATTACGATATAATTCAATCGCCGAAAATTGCTTGCCCAGATATAAGATTTCTGGATATTTATCCGGTTCTTTTCTCTGAGAAAATATGGATTGATTGGGATACTCAGGTTCAAAATGGTGACATTTTTCTTCACCCGTCGCCCTGATATTTGCACCACGACGGTGGTGATAATGGTAGCATTCTGGGCCAGAATTTGGGTATTTTACTTGCTCTTCAATTAACAAAAATCTTTGGTTAGCTTTGGTAAAAGAGAGATGATAGTGCAAATCAATGCTATCAGGATAATCTAAAATGGCTTCGATTTGAGTGGTAGGTATCTCTCTTTTTCCTTTCCAAATAAATTCGCTTGTCCCACCCCCATTACGAATGGGTACCATAATATCAGTTGGAGTCGCCTTCAAAAGGCTAAATGCTTCAATCAGGTTAGATTTACCCGCTCCATTTGGTCCAATTAATACATTTAGCGGCTGCAATTCGATTTCTTCTCCTTGATTACCATAAGATAGAAAATTTTGTAATTTGAGTTTTTGGATAAGTCTTTTGCCTTCCATTGTGTTTTCCTAAAGAGTTTATTCCAGTAATCCGTTAGAGTAGAGGTGTTGTACTTTAATTGACAGTTATTGTGGTGATAATTTTATTTTCAACGAGCCATTAGGCTACCGCGATACAAATCGCTCGCTGGGAAACACGCGCTGCGATTTGAACTTCGAGTTACAACTATTTTCTGAAAGCGGATTTTGGTGAGCAATGCCATTAAGTTAAGCTCATGTAGGGTGGATTAAGCGGTAGCGTATCCACCAATATTTATATATAAATCAGGTGGATACGCTTTTGCTTAATCCACCCTACATGTATGGTTTTTTGCGATACTTAATGGCATTGATTTTGGTGAGATGCTGTTGGAGCATTTAGTTGCAGGACGCGGAGCGTCCGGGCATGCATGATCGTAGCAAAGCTCCGTTACTTCGTTTCCCACGCGGAGCGCACTCTCTTATATATAAGTATTTAAGTATTTGAAAAAAAAGAAGATTATGTAGGGTGCGTCCTACGCACCCTGACGCTCAAAAGGTGCGTAGGACGCACCCTACAAAACATCGTAAATGGACTTGTGTATAACGATAAGCGCTTCGCTAAGGGAACGAGAGAAAAACCGTCAGATTCTGTAGGGGCAATCCTTTATGGTTGCCCTTGTGTATAAGAGAGTGGGCTTCGCTAAGGGAACGAGAAAAATAGGCTTTATCATACTAGCATTGAGCTAAACCGACACAATTGATGCTTTTTCAATAAATGCCGTTAAAGCGTATTGTGTTTCAGGGATATATCTTGTTTCTATGTTTTCTCGGTTGAGAAAAACACCTTGTTTTTTGCCAGTGCTAATCATATAGTTTTTGATTTCCGATTTTTTCATATCATATTTCGGATGTAACCCAATAACTACCACGATTCCACTACCATTAGAAAAAGTAATGTCTTCTTCAAGCATTTTTTTCCTTGAGTGTTGATTTTGGTGAGTATTTTCTAACTATCACCGCATTTTCAAATCGTTGCTTGAACACATTTCCCCAACCTTGCCGCAATACTTGGGAGAATTTTTGTTGATTCATTAATTCTTGAATATGCTCGAATTGCGCTTTGACGTATCATATTCATCAATGGAATCCTTGAATTGCGTTATTAATTCAGGGGATAATTCAGGGACTTTGGCTAGTTCGTATCCTAAGCTTAAAGCTTCAATCGCATCATATCCCGAGCTACCAACGTAAACTAACGTATCATCAAAGCCCGCATAGACTTCACCTTGCGGCGACATGCAAAGGGTCATATATCCATTAAAGGCTTCGCCAATAATACACAGTTTTTCACCCACGCGCTCGCTGTAGTCTTCTTTTACCCAGTCAGTATCAACGCTAAGGGTGGCTTCTATGACATCAAAGTGAAAATAGTCTCCGCCGGGTTGTTTGATTTTGAGCTTGCCAAAACTTTTTAAAAATTGTGCCACTTTTTTAGGCAAGCTAAAATCTTCTTCATGTAGTACTTGTATGAATTCACTAATGTTTACTTTGCGCTTTTCAAACCAACCGGCTTGATATAAAATTTTCAAGGTTGTTTTAGAAAACTTTGGCATAATAAATTTTCCTTGTTGCTACTCAATGTCTGTAAAAACGGTTGCTCCCTCAGTTCTTCATACTGTATTCTTTGATTATGGTTGTTAGAGTTTTCCATTCGCTAGGCTCCTATAGTTCAGTGAATTTATATTACTCGATGTTCAAGTTTTTTGATCTTGACATCAAAGTCACTTGGAGTTCACCGTGTGTCTTCGTCTGTCCAAAGCTAAAGCTTTGGACTCCAACAACAATGTCAAGTCAAAAAAACGTCGAACTAAGAGTATTATAAAATATTGTCATTTCAGTTTTTTGATAAGTCATATTATTATTTTGGAGTTGCCAGAGGTGTTGTACTTTAATTGACTGTTATTGTGGTGAGATCGTATGATTGGGAACGCCTCGCAAGTGATAAAGCATGTGGCGGTGCTGTTATCAAGAAAAAAAAACCCCGCCGCAGCGGGGTTCAATCATCAAAAAGGTGAGTATCTGATTTGATACTATTTTGCAGTAGCCGAGTCTATGTAGTCCCAATAGAAGGTGCTATGACCAGTTAAGTCGATATCTTCTAAGCCATAGTAATAAGTGATTCCAGACTCTACATCAGAATCTATGTAAGAGTAGGTGGCTCCCGCTCCGCTATTGCCTTCGGCTGGTATGAGTTGTTCTGTCAGTCTTGTTACGGTTGAATAATCACCGTTTTTCCAGCCTTCGCCAGTGGCACGCCATAGATGGAATCCGATACTGTCAAACTCAGTATTGGTTATCCATGCTATTTCTATACTATTTTCTAAGGCAGTCGCTGTGAAATCGACTAGGGTGACAAGTGTGGTGTCATTATCGGTAATGGTAACAATGGCACTGTCTAAACTCTCTAGGCTGACTGTGAAAGTTTCATTTCCTTCAGACAGGCTGTCATCGGTAATCGTTACTGTGAAGGTTTTGTCGTTACTGTCGCCATCCGCCCAAGTCAGCGTACCTATGGCGCCGATATAATCACTGCCATCGGTGGCTGTGCCATCCGTTGTGGCATAGTTGACGGTTAATTCTCCATTAGTGCCGCCGACACGACGGACTGTGAGGGTGACGGTGCTGGCCGTTTCGGCAACCATAAAGGTAGAATTGGTGAATTGTGGGGTGCCTGGTTGTGCGTTATCATTATCTGTGATCGTCACCACAGTCGTATCTGGCTCTCCTAATTGGGCGGAGCCGGTGGGATTGCCTAAGCTGACGAGGAGTGTTTCATTACTTTCCTGAGCAGTGTCGTCTGTGATGTCTATTGTGAAAGTTTTGTCAGTGGCATCGCCATCAGCCCAGTTTAATGTCCCTGATGCTGCGGTGTAGTCGCTACCGGCTGTGGCAGTGTCGTCACTGGTGGCGTAGTTTGCGGAGATGGCACCTTGACTGCCACCAGTACGGGTGACGGTGATGGTTGCTTGTCCTCCGTTTTCGGTGACGCTGTAGGTGGCGGATGAGAATTGTACTTCTGCCAATGTGACATCCGCCGGGATATAGTAGTCTTCTACCTCACCATCTGGTGCCACACCGACGGGCGAAACGGGTGATCCAAGATTGGTGGAAATCCGTACCCGTGCGTATGTGTCTGTACCATGAACAAATTCTATCGGTACGGTGAACACAAACGGCTCATTATTAAATGAGCTGTTCGCAGACAAGATATTACTGACGGGCGTTTCATCAGTGAAACTGCCATCCTGATCCCAGTCTATCCACACAGCCACGGTGGCATCTGTCGTCAGGTTGTTGGTGGCACTCACATTCACTGTGTAGGACTCTCCCGCAGGAATAGTTATTACCGGAAATGTGGCACCGTCTTCATCATCAGGGACGCTACCGTTATTATCATCGCCGTCGGCGACCGCAGTTGGTTGACCATCGGTTTCGTCATCAATCTCGTTGCCGAGAAACATATCAGCATTGATGACATGGCTGGGGCCATTGGACAGGGTCAGTGTGCCATAGCTGTCCGGCGCATCACCGTAGTCCAGTGTGCTTAAGTGTGAAGAAAGCGCACAGACCTTCTGTTCGTTTATGGCAGCTCCAGTTGAGCCCGTATATCCCCAAAGAACCTCTGAAGTTCCCAAGTCAGTTCTAATATCACGGTTGAGTGTGGTTATCAAGCCGTCATCGTAAAAGTAGGTTAGTGTATTCGCCGATGGATCCCAGACAAAACGCATGAGATGATAAAACCCATCTTCGATGTTCCCCAACGTAATGGGGCTGGTAAGTTGCGTGGCGGGATCCCCATCATGGTAGGTATCACCATCCTTAACAATGGCTGTATGGTCATCAACTGGATCGTGTGAATTCTCCCATGTGTCAAACTCAACAGCCACAGAGGGACTGATTCCCCCGTATCCGATACCGCCTCCAACATCACCAATATTTGGTGCCGTGCTGGGGCGCAGAACGAAGGCTATACCGTCCGCACCATTGCTATCCCTCGTACCGAGATAAACATAGTGTTGTATGTCAAATGGCTGATCCAGATCGACAGGGGCGGTTCCCCATATTGCGCCGACTTGATAGCCTGATTCCGGGGTCAGTCGATATTCCGCCGGAGAAAATGTTGTTCCTACCACCGCATCCTCCACTAAATCTACATCAATTAGCGCACAACCAGTCGGTTGCGTGGGAAGCGCATATAGGGAGGAAGAGATAAGCAGCGGGAACACCAACCCAATTCCCCTACTTAGGACAGAACCCTTGTGAGTGGGTTGTTTTTTCGCATGGAGCAAGCCCCGTTCCAAGTACACGCCAGTCTTCAATTCATTTTTTTGCATTATTTATTCATCCTATTGTGATCGTCACTGCCATAAGCCAGGATGTCCATTGGCTGAGCCAGAGACAATTTTCGAGTTGAAACGAAGTAACGAAGTAAAATTCTTAAATTCTGTTTCAGACAATAAAATTTATGGTTCAGTACTTATGGTGTCAAATCCTCCCTTGGTTAATAAAAACAATGGCATAATCAAACACCAACTTGCCTAGTAAGCCTCATCCACTAACGGACCCTACATGGCTCCAACCAAAATTTCACCGGTCTATTCCAAAACGCGAGAATGTTTGGCTTAAAAGGCCGGAGGTATCATAACAAATTAAAATCAATCGGTCTAGTATTTTTGAAAATTGAAAATTTTTTTGCATCGGTCTTGACCGAATCACGATACTCAAAAGTTTGATTACCAAGATAAATCTTGGACTCCTTTCTGACAAATCGCTTTAAAACCGGCTTGAATAAAACCATTATCGCTTGAGCCGTTTTTTTTTTTTGTCGCCAAAAAAATATCAATTGACTTGTGCATCGCGGTTTCTTTTTTCATCACAATGGACTCAAATATCAATGTAGGGTGCGTCATCGGCACAAATAAAGTACAGCCAAAATGTGCGTGGGACGCTATTGAACGTTATCATTAACGCCCTGATAAGAAAAAGAGATTATGAAACTTTTCCTTTGTCCTTATTTACAAGGTGAGGTCATTTTAACTGATGAACGAGAACAACATATTATTGAACGTCACCCTGATTTATTACCTCAATATAAACAGTGTATTGCTGAAACATTGTTAAAGCCTTTACATGTTCGTTGTAGTCATCGTGCTAACAATGCCTTGTTATTTTCTCGTTGGTTTGATGAGATCAGACGAGGTAATTATGTTGTCGTCAGTGTTATAAAAGATAATGCGCCTCGCATTCATCCTTGGCTCATTACCGCTTACCATCGCTACAAGATTGCCTAAAGGAGATATCGTATGGCAACAGCCCTAAGTTTTAAATATGATCGTGCAGCAGATATTTTATATATAGATAAGGTGCCACCTTATAGTGAACAAGAATCCGAAGAATTAGATGATGAAGTTGTTATTCGTTTAAATCCCCGAACCGGCGATATTGAGAATTTGGAAGTATTATTTTTTTCGACTCGCCTTTTGCGTGAAGACTGCTTTACAATCCCCCTCAAGGATGATTTACGTCTAATGGCCTCTTCTTGATATCTTAATGTGTAGGGTGCGTCCTACGCTTGCTAATTAAACAAGAAATGCCATTTTTTCAAAAAATGGCATTTCTAAAAGTTTAAAAAGGCGTACAAAAAAATTAAATCTAGTACTCTGTCAATTTTATTTTTTTGGGTAATGTAGGGTGCGTCCTGGGCACAAATAATCGGTAAAGGTGCGTAGGACGCACCCTACAAAACAACATTGACAGTGTACTAGGACACCTAAATGGCAGAAATTTTATTTAGGGACAAGTCTATTGGCCATTGGCAATACGAAAAAACAAGGATGGCTATTTAAGATGTCCAAGATAAATCTTGGACTCCTTTCTGACTAAAAATCCTTATGAAAAACGGCTTGAGCCGTTTGTCAAAATAAAGCCAATTTCCAAACCGGCTTGAATAAAACCATTATCGCTTGAGCCGTTTTTTGTCGCCAAAAAAATATCAATTGACTTGTGCATCGCGTCTTTTAAAATTCGGGTTTCTTTTTTCATCACAATGGACTCAAATCTCAATAAACGTAGGCGGTTTTCTTCGTTATATTAATTATAAATAATGGGGAAATTGTAACATGTCACCAAAATTTTTTTTTTACGATAATATAATATAATGAATAACTTAGCAAGCTACGCTCGCGTCGGGTGTGTCCTACGCACCTTATGTTATAAATCAATACCCAATTTTTAATTTTTTTTACCGATCCCGGCACATCGCCCGATTAATTAAGCACGTCGGGTGTTTGCTGAGAGGAGAGCTTTTTTGAGGAATATTTTTCAGGCATGTTATTTTTAAACGTCGATACTCGATGTTCAAGTTTTTTTGACTTGACATTGTTGTTGGAGTTCACCTTCGGTTTGGAGGAGCCCGCTGCTAGTCCAAAGCTAAAGCTTTGGACTCCAACTGACTTTGATGTCAAGATCAAAAAACTTGAACATCGAGTGATAGCGAGCGTAGGGTGCGTCCTGGGCACAAATAAAGTCATACAATCATACACCTTATGGAAAAGGTGCGTGGGACGCACCCTACGCTCGCTAAATTTTCGCCTAGTTGAACTTTCATTTGAGTTTTCCTTTTGGATCGTTATTTTAAGGCAATATCTTGCATTGCGATTAAAAACCTTCATCTGCCCGCTTGTTGTCACACACACCGTCAACTGTTTATCCTCGAACCTGCCAGCGTCCAAAAGTCTTTTTTTTATCATAGACAATTTGACGATTCAAATGCTGACATTTTATTCAAAAAAGCTACGCTCGCGTCGGGTACGTCAATACCATATCGTACCAGAAAAATATTTCTCATGGAGCGACACCATTGCGGTTTGAATATCCAGCCTTTGTGACTTACTATAGGCCACATTTGATTTATAAATCAAGATCCAATTTTTAATTAATTTTTTTTACCGATCCCGGCACATCGCCCGACTAATTAAACACCTCGGGTGTTTACTGAGAGCAGAGCTTTTTTGAGGAATATTTTTCAGGCATGTTATTTTTAAACGTCGATAGAAATCCTATTTTTTCAAAAAATAGGATTTCTATAGTATTTCAGAAAATAGGAGTCCAAGATTTATCTTGGACTTCCTTGATAAATCTTGGACTCCTACCAAAATATTTATCTGAAAAGCTATAGCAACTAAAGAAATCCGATCATAAACGTTACGGAGCAAGTTGCAAACCTGCTCCGGCAGAGAAGTTGGGTGCATAAGTTGCTTTAGGTTTGACAAAAGGTATAATATCATGATTATTTTTCTCATATAGGATGGATTAATAATGCAACATGTAACTCTAACTATTGATAATCAGGCGATAGAAAAGGCACTCTATTCCATTGCCCAAAAAGAGGGCAAAAACATTGCTGATGTGATTATGAGTGCTATTGTCCATTTTGTGATGCCGAATAAGAATGACAATTTTATAGAGCATCAAATAAGCTTAATGGCTTCTGATCCACAAATTCTGAGTGAATTGAAAAAAATTGAGAACGAGTTTTCTATAACGGAATCAGACGGCTTGAGGTCGAGAAACAGGCGGTACGAATCCACGTCCGGTTTTGGTTTTGTCTATTGATACCATTAATAACTCGCCGCTTGTCGTCACCGTTGTTATAGGAACAAAAGGTGAAAATATTACCAAGGACTATCCCACTAATGTTCCAACAAAGCCGGCTGGCAGACTTTCTGAAAAATTATTAGAGAAAGTTGAGAATAAAGTTCGGTATTGTCTTGGTTTATGAGTTTGTCCGTAATCGCATCGCTTGATGAGATATTGCCGGCTTTGTCTTCGGCATAAAAGGTGATCTCATAGGCTCCGTTATAGGCAAAATCCTGCCATGTCGCTGCCCAAACATTCAGGGCGCTCATAAAGCTACACTCGCGCTGATGGGAGCCCAAGATAAATCTTGGACTCCTTTTTTTATTTCTCCGACAGGCTGCTAGTAAAATCCATTTACGGAATATCCTCTATCCAAAGTAGTTTTGTTCTATAATCACCATCCTTTAAAGCGTTATAAAACCGCAAATCTGCCGTCACCATTTGAGCATCCAACAAGACTGAGGTATAAACAATCATACAAACTCCGCCCTGTTTAGTTCAGCACTGTCACTGAAAGTACGTCCAGAACGCTCCAACTGCTCACGAATCTTGTGAGTTGTTTCCCAAGCGTTTGTTTTTTTTATCATTTTACTGCCTTCTACCGGCAAGACAATTATTTCTACCTGTTTATAAGGAAATCTTTTTGGAATTTGGATAGTTACCGTATCCGAGCTAACTTCATGGATTTCACGTAATGCTTGCATAATGGAGTCCTTTTGTTGAATAAATTAACGCTACTTAACGCCGCAACCGCAAACTATTCATCACCACCGATACACTACTAAAAGCCATAGCACCCGCCGCCAATGCCGGATGTAAAGCGCGTATCATCATCGGCAGTGCTGTGAATGGATATAATACGCCCATTGCCACAGGTATCAGTAAAACATTATAGCCAAATGCCCAAAAGAGATTTTGTTTAATCGTCCGCATCGTCGCTTTGCTCAGGATGATTGCTTGTGAAAGAGAACGTAAGTCGCCTCGCATCAAGGTAATATCAGCGGTTTCCATCGCAATATCTGTCCCGGTGCCAATCGCAATACCGACATCGGCTTGAGCTAAAGCGGGCGCATCATTGATCCCATCTCCAACCATCGCTACTAATCCTAAATGTTTCTTTTGCAAATTTTTGATTTCATCGCTTTTACCCGCCGGCAGCACGCCTGCTAATACGCGATCAATTCCCACTTCTTTGGCGATAGCCTCAGCCGTCGCACTATTATCTCCCGTCAACATGACGATTTCTAAGCCTAAACGCTGCATTTCTGCGACCGCCTCTTTGGCACCTTTTTTTAAGGTGTCGGCAACCGCTATTAAGCCAACCGCTTGATTATCAATAATAACCCAGTTCACCGTTTTAGCTTCAGCTTGTAGGCGGTTTTCTTCAGTTTGGAGAAATGCCGTTTTTTCAATAGACTGAGTGAGTCGCTGATTACCCAACATTATTTGCCGATTGTCCACCCTCGCCAAAATGCCTTGCCCACTGATGGCTTTAAACTGTTGCGGTTCATGCAAGGATAAACCCCGCTTTTTGGCAGACTGTACAATCGCCTCACCAAGCGGATGTTCACTGCCACGCTCCGCAGAGGCGGCTAAACGTAAAATTTCATCCTCATTCAATCCCCCTTGCCCGACAATAATATCCGTGACACGGGGCAGCCCGCTGGTAATCGTGCCGGTTTTATCTAAAACGATGACTTTGAGCTGATGGGCTTGTTCTAAGGCTTCACTATTTTTAAATAAAATGCCCTGTTCGGCACCTTTGCCAGTGCCTACCATTATCGCGGTGGGTGTTGCGAGCCCTAGCGCACAGGGGCAGGCTATCACTAAAACGGCTACCATTCTCATCATTGCAGTTGTAAAGTCTGCGCCCAGGGCAATCCACCAGATTAATAAGGTGAAGATGGCAATAATAATGATGGCGGGCACAAAAATACTGGCGACTTTATCTGCTAAATGTTGAATCGGCGCTTTACTGCCTTGGGCTTCTTGGACAAGGCGAATAATTTGTGCTAATGCCGTTTCTGCGCCAACTTTGGTGGCTTCAATTTTGAGTAAGCCTTGTTGATTAATTGTCGCCCCAATGACGCTGTCCCCTTTTTGTTTATAAACACCTAAACTTTCGCCAGTGAGCATACTTTCATCAACGCTGGACTGCCCTTCGATGACTTTGCCATCAACCGGCAATTTTTCGCCCGGGCGCACAATGAGCACGTCTCCGACAACGACGGACTCAATCGCAATATCGCTTTCCACCCCGTCGCGTATGATTTTAGCCGTTTTGGGTTTCAGCCCCATTAATTTTTTGATAGCGGAACTCGTTTGAGATTTGGCGCGGGCTTCTAACAGTTTACCCAATTTAATCAAAGTGATAATCATCGCTGCCGTTTCAAAATAAACATAAGTACCAAAGGCAGGATTAAGCAAAACGGCTAAACTGTAAAAAAAGGCAACCGAGGTGCCCATTGCCACCAGTACATCCATATTGGCTGCACCGTTTTTGAGCGATTTCCATGCGCCAACATAATAGTCCCAACCGACATAAAATTGCACGGGCAGCGTCAGGATCAGCATTAGCCAATCCACATACTCACCCAATTCTCGGTTCATGCTCAATATAAAAACCGGCAAAGTGAAAATGATACCAATCCAAAATTTGCGAGATTGATCGCGCACTTGGGGGACTTGTTCAAGCTCTTCCACTGCCTCGAAACCCGCCCGCTTGATGGCGAGCATCATGTCGTTGGGAGAGACTTGATGGGGGAGATATTCAATGCTGGCTTTTTCGGTGGCAAAATTAACTTGAGCGGCGACAATACCGGGCGTTTTTTTAAGCAGTGTCCGTTCTACGGCACGAACACAGTTGGCACATGTCATCCCAGTAATGGCTAAATCAATCTTTGCCACGGCATACCCAACGTCTTCAATTTTATTCATTCATAATATCCCGTTATATTGGAGTCCAAAGCTTTAGCTTTGGACATCGGCGATCAATCGGAGTCAATCAGGCTTATGATCTTCAAATTGTATCGCGCTCGCTCCAATCCTTGGTTTGCTGCCTTGCGAAACCACTTGATGGCTTCTTGCTTATTCTGACGAACCCCTTTGCCTTGAGTGTACATCACACCTAAGTTGCATTGTGCGCTAGCATTTCCCTGAAATGCCGCCTTGCGATACCACTTGAGGGCTTCTTGGTTATTTTCAGTCACCCCTTCACCATTCTCATACATCACGCCTAAATTGAATTGCGCTATTGCATTTCCCTGCACAGCCGCCTTGCGATACCACTTGAGGGCTTCTTGGTCATTCTCAGTCATCCCATAACCATGATCGTACATCAAACCTAAAAGGTATTGCCCTTGTTTATCTCCTCGCTCCGCCGCCTGGCGATACTGGTAGATGACGACTTCTTCATTTTGAGTGCGCCCCTTGCCATTGTTATACATCACCGCTAAGTTGTATTGCGCTTTAGGCATACCCTGTTCTGCCGCTTTGCGAAACCATTTGATGGCTTGTTGATCATTTTTACTCACCCCAGTGCCATTGACGTACATCACTGCTAAATTGTATTGTGCTTTTGCAATGCCTTGTTGGGCTGCCTTACGATACCATTTGACGGCTTCTTGGTCGTTTTCAACAATCCCTTCGCCATTGTCGTACATCAAACCTAAGTTGTATTGCGCTTTTGCAACTCCCTGCACTGCTGCCTTGTGATACCACCTGATAGCTTGTTGGTTATTTTCTCTGATGTCATACATCATAGCCAAATTGTATTGCGCCTTTGCATGCCCCTGCTCTGCCGCCTTGCGAAACCATTTGAGGGCTTCTTGCTTAGTCGTCCCAGAACCGTACATCAAGCCTAAAATGTATTGTGCTTCTGCATCTCCCTGCTCAGCGCCTTTGCGATACCAGTTGATGGCTTTTTGCCGATCATTCAGAGTGCCAGTTTTCACCTTTAACTTGTTTTGCGCTTTTGCATGTCCCTGCTTTGCAGCCTTGCGATACCATTTGAGGGCTTCTTGCTTATTTTGAGTGATCCCCTTACCCTTTTCGTACATCAGAGCTAAGTTGTATTGCGCTGTTGCAATGCCCTGTCGAGCGGCTTTGCGATACCATATAAAGGCTTTTTGATCATTTTGAGTGGTCCCTTTGCCCTTTTCGTACATCACGCCTAAATTGTTTTGGGCGTTTGCATATCCCTGTCTTGCCGCCTGATGATACCAGTCAAAAGCGGTTGCATAATCGCCTTGTTTGCTAGCCGCAAAACCTCTTAGAAAGTCATATTCCGCATCAGCGAATACTGCTGTCAGCATTGAGAAAAAAAAACAAATAGCAAAAAATCGAACTTTAATAGTCATTTAAAACCTCCATTGGTAGGCCAAAAATTGAAGTCAATTATATAAATTTGACGAGACAAATTGATCCGATACTCAAACGAAACGCTGAAATAATCAATTGATTTTATCAGTAATTACACCAAAGTTTACCGTTTAAGTCAAAAAACTTTTTATTTCGCGGGAGAAATCTTGGAGTGGGATTGCACATAAAAAGATTGCCGAAATCACTGGTATTTGTCAAAATACATTAAGGAGTTATCTACGCGAGTATCAAACCGCTACCAGTCCAAAGCTAAAGCTTTGGACTCCAAGTGCTTTGACATGTTGGAGTCCAAAGCTTTAGCTTTGGA
>JSZA02000164.1 GCA_000785145.2 Candidatus Thiomargarita nelsonii | reverse complement strand
TATAAATTTCAACGATTTGGTGGGTGCAGCGAAGCTCTACCCACCCTACAAAAAAGCTTAACTTAATGGCATTGATACGCGGGCTGCATCGGTTTGCTGACTAAAGCGCCCTTTGGGATTAAGATATAATCCAAATTTTACCCGCGTTCCTGAATCCGATTGAGATGTTGTTAAAATATCAGGAGACAATACTAGATTAGAGAGTGCCTGGGTTTTTCGCAATCTATTCAGCGATTGGATGAGATTGAGTACATCCTGTTGACATTGACGCTCTGGCTCTAGGTTACTGGGATCGGCGGCTTGAAATCGGACGCCACTGAGTTTGGTACGGACTTTGGGGTTATCTTCTTTATTAAGGGAATAATACCCACGCTGCCAAGTGGCGTGACTTAATGGAAAAAAAAGGGCGGCGACAATGTCTGGCTGTTGTAGACGGTTATTAAAAATGTCGTTTTGTTCAGTTGCTTTCATTTTGTTTTTTGAGTTTATCGTCCAAAATAAATTTTGGACTCCTGAGATTTTCGGAGTCCACAAGTGTTTTTGGTTGTCATGGCTTTACACCTCTTTTTCAAGTTGAAGAGTCGATTCAGCAAGAATGAGAATATCTATCGCGTTGTCTAGCAGCCTGTCGGATTAATCACATCGAGCAAAAAGTTTGATTAATCCGACAGGCTGCTAGTATTCATTGATTGGCGAGCCGGCATACGTTTGACAGCAGGCTCGATATGATGGGGACTCAATAGCGATAACCAATGATCATTTGTGTATTGACTCATATCGGTTAATCGCCTAAAATTGCACATTACCACTTGTTTTAACTCCAGAATTGCTCAACTATTTACATGCGAAGTCTATGTTGATATACGTTTAAAGGAAATTATCTTATGAATGCTAGCGTAGAAGCAAGAATTAACATTAAAACTACCCAAAATATAAAAACCACACTGAGTCGCGCTGCGGCATTATCTCACAAATCTATCAGCGGTTTTTTGCTTGAAGCGGCTTTTGAACGTGCTAAACGGGTGTTGAACGAACATGAAACGATAACCTTGTCCAATGCGGAACGTGATCGTTTTTTTGCTCTATTGGAAACATCGGACGAACCCAATGATGCACTAAAAGCTGCGATGAGTGAATATCTCTCCTCAAAAAATTTTGGGCTTTTATACGTTAACGGTTGGTCAAATCGATTTTGAAAGTTTACCCACTAATTGGACTAAAAGAATCCCTCGTTATCCTATTCCTATAGCGCGATTAGCTCGATTAGCCATTGATAAAAGCGTACAAGGACAACATTTAGGTCAAAAACTCTTAATGGATGCGTTACGACGCTGCGCCAGAATTTCTCATGAAATTGGCCTATTTGGTATTATTGTTGATGCCAAACACGATAAAGCCAAAAAGTTTTATCAAAAATACGGTCTTGTTGAAATTCATAACCAACCGTTGACGTTGTTTATTCGTATGAGTACGGTTTTTAAAATACTTGCCGCCTTAGTGGCATAGCAAGCGTAGGATCAATGCGTGGGAACGAGAAATAGATAAAGAAATCCGATTTTTTTGAAAAATCGGATTTCTCACCGCAACAAACAAATTCGGGCTCAAGTTTTTAATTTTAATATATTTAGTACAACGGATTAGAGGAATAAACGGATTGTGACGGTGCCAGATTCCAAACAAAATTGAGTCTGTTCAGGCAAGGCTCAAGGAGTGCTCTCCCTTAATCCGTTGTACTAGTACAGGAAAGCGGAAGGATATTTCCGCCCTCCTGCACTAGACTTTATCATCTCAAATAACCATTATAAAAACATGGTTATCACACAAAATGGCCGACTCTGACGAAAAGTAGTATCAATCATCACTATCTGAAAGACTTAAAATATTGGTTTCTAATAAATTTAAGCATTCCGACATCAGGGTGTGGTAATCTTTGATTTTGGAGAAGATGTTATCAGCTAAGGATTCATTGTAGGTATGTGATGTGAGATTACGATCATCCGTCATAGCGAGTGCCAGCCGTGTTTGCGCTTGAGTGAGCAATCCCACCTGAAAACAGCCACGAATAACCCCTTTAGGGGAACCTAAATCCAAGCCTTCAATGTCGTTTAAATATTGCTTTGCTGCTTTCCACATCGCCTCGAAAGAGTATTCAAAGCGTTGAATCGTCGCATCACGTCGCATTTTGGACTCAGGTTTATTTTCCAATTCTTGTAAGGTCATTAAAGCTTTTTTAGCCACTTCAAGCCGTTTTTTTAAACGTTCCATACAATCGCCTCCGGTAAAATTTGCTGCTTGAAATCTTCATCGGATAAGTCCACTAAATCCACTGTGACTGGAATGAGACTTTCAAACAAAGCTTCACGCAGCTCTGCCAAAAGCCCTATAGGTAAAGGCGCTTTGGGTAAAATGCCGACATCTATGTCGGATGTGGGACGTGCCTCTCCCCGTGCGTGTGAGCCAAATAAGTAAAGTTGCACCGAATAATCTTTTAAATGATCCAAAATTATTTGGCGCACTTGTGCAAGGTTGGGTGTTTCCGCCTTTGTTTGTGAGTACATTTTTTTAAATCCAAAGAGGTTCAAAATCAAATAATAAAATGATGGGGACTCAATAGCGATAACCAATGCTCACTATTATGTGATAAGAAAAATAGCAAGGTTTCGGTGCAGGAGGCGGAGCGTCCAAGCAGGCATTCCTTTGCCTCGCGTCAATGCCATTAAGTTAAGCTTTTTTGTAGGGTGGGTAGAGCGAGAGCGAAACCCACCATTGTTATAAATTTCAACGATTTGGTGGGTTTCGTTCCGCTCTACCCACCCTGACGCGAAAAAGGTGCGTAGGACGCACCCTACAAATATATTTTTATTTCAAGTGCTTATATACTTATGTATAAGTGAGTGCGCAGAGGGTGGAAACCAGAAAATTAGTGAATATCTTCTGGCATAATCACTGCTATGACTTGATTTCTATTTTTACGATAAATCCGAAAATCGCTATCCAATGTCAATACAGCACTATTGGGATAGAGTTCCGCCATCCTTACTAAACAGGCATCGGCGAAAGACATGGGTACGTTGGCATACTTCAACATGATATTTTTAATCGTATCCATCTCATCATCAAAGTGAAAGGGTACTTTCATAAAACCGTTTAGTGCCAAATCAATGACTGCATTTGTCCCACCTATATCCCGACATGATAAAAAGCAAGCCTCAGTAATAACAGCTTCACAGGTTAACAATGGGGGATTGATACTTTTGATTTGAGGTGTCACCCAATCGTGATAAATATCACGACAATTGAGTAATGCGATTAAAGGGCCAGTATCAAGTATGACTGCTTCTTTCATAAACCAAAACCCTCCATATAGGCTTTGTTGGTGGAAAGGTCTTGTGGTCCTTCTATACAGCCAATATAATTTTTGGCTAAGTCATAGCATGAAACGGGTTTGGCGTAAGGATCGGCTTCTTTTTCTTGCCTAATCTGGTACAAAACAACGATGATGTCATCAATATTAGCCGTATTGGGCAATTGTGAAATCGCTGCGATTGCTGTTTGTTTTAAAGTTTCCATCATAAATACCTCTTTATAGATACCTCACCTCAAATAACAATTCTAATAAAATGGTTATAACCCCAAAAAATCGCAGGCTCCGCTGCGCGGAGCCCCACACCTCTCATTTTAAAACGATTTTTAGGATTCCACTCGCCTGATGGTTCCCAAAACCAGAAAAAAATAAAAAAAAACAAAAAAAAATAAAAAAAAATAAAAACCCAAAAGAGTAAAAGTGATAAAGAATAAAGGGTTATAGCCTGGCGAGCCGAAAGCCCACGCCGCCGTTGCGGCCAGCCGGCCTCCTGTCGTTGCGGTCAGCCGATCGCATCCCCGCCGTGTCGATGCCCCACGAGCCGCCGCGCAAGGACAAACGCTTGTTTTCATTAATATTTGTGGCACAATGCTGTTCTTTACCACTATATCGACTTTCATACTCAGAGCAAGTCCACTCCCATACGTTCCCCGCCGTATCATACAAACCAAACGGATTCGGTGCGAAAGAACCTACAGGGGCCGTTTGTTTATCATCCCAACGACTACCACAACCATCACAATTCGCTCGATTAGTGCCAATTTCGTTACCCCACCAATACTCAGTCTCCGTCCCAGCACGCGCCCCATATTCCCATTGAGCCTCAGTCGGTAAGCGATATTGTTTTCCTGTTTCTTCACTGAGCCATTCAGCATAAGCAGTCGCATCATACCAAGACACATTAATCACCGGACGATTGCCACGCCCCCAGCCTCTATCATCTGGCTTTTCTCTACCCGTGGCTTCCGCAAACTTGTCATATTCAGCAAACGTCACTTCATATTTTCCCATCGCAAAAGCACTCACCGAAACATCATTCCCGCCCATACGAAACCGCCCTGCCGGTATTTTCACCATTTCTGGCCCTAAACTGCCGTATTTTAGGCGATCTTGGAATACTTTTTTGTTGGATTGCCAAAAATTCTGAGATTCTCTCGATGAATAGTTCGATTCCTCCTGAAATGTTGGCGGCTCTGGTTTAGGCTGTTCTCTTATTCCAAAAAACCAAATCAACACACCCAGCACGATAACAAATCCCAAGCCCAAGATAAATCTTGGACTCCTTTTTCTCGTTCCCACGCGAGGCAAAGGAATGCCTGCCGGGACGCTCTGCGTCCTGCACAGTTCTGCCTTAATCTCTGTCAACTGCTTGACCACATCTTTTGCAGAATCAGGGCGTTGTGCCGGTTCTCTGCTCAAACACTGGCACAACAATTCAAATAATGCCGGCGGTGCATCCCTCAAATAGGCAGGATTTAAAGGATGAGGAATTTCTCCCGTCATCAGCCGATACAATGTACCAGAAAACGCATATAAATCGCTTTTGGCACTCGGTTCACCATATTCGGTATGTCCTAATTGCTCCGGTGGCGCATAATACAATGTCCCTATTATCATTTGACCAAATTGCGTTTTTCCCGTGGCACTCTGTACATTATCTCTCAAAGAAGTCGCTACCCGCGCCAGTCCAAAATCTATGATTTTCACCGAAATTAAGCCACTTTTCGTTTTTTTAAGTAACAAATTAGCGGGTTTTAAATCCAAATGATAAATGTGATGCTCATGCGCGACTTGTAGCCCTTTAGCGATTTCTATGCCCACCGACAGCCCCGTTTCAATATCAAGCTTGCCCTCTTCTTTCAACCAGGTTTCGCCATCCAAAGCACCCTCAATATATTCAGTGACAAAATAAGGCTTTTGTTCTCGGATGGCATCGGCATAATCCCAATGTAGTGGCTTAGGCACATATTCACTGGCAATATCACGCATCAAAATGGCTTCTTTAAAAATTTCATTGCGTTTTCCCTGGCGCCCTTCCCAAAAGCATTTGACGACTACCTGTTTATTGTACTCATCGACATCATGGGCTAGGAAAACACAACCCATGCCGCCAGCACCCAAAAGTTTTTGAATAGGATAGCGACTGAGATTGTGCAAAGCATAGCTTGGTTCATTGGCTATTGCAGATTGTAAATCGGCTAAAGCTTCGGGATAAGCTTGGCGCCTGACTTTCACTTGAAACAGATTGAATGAGGCTAAAGCACTTTCTGCCTTATTTCGAGCCTGTTCTCGCGCTTGGACAAATAATTTTTCCGCTTGAGCCATGTCGCCTGTCGAAGAGACGACGGTGCCCGCCATGATAACCAGTTGATGATAGTGTAGATTGTCACTTGGCAACTGTTTTAACTGGGCAACGGCAGTGCGAATCAATTCTAAACTGGTGCTATTATGTTGAGTAAACTCGTCACGGGGTTTCACTTGTCGGGATAAATCATAACGCTGCATAAAGTCCCGAAATTCTTGTAACAAGCTTTTGACATTTTTATCAATGTCTCCTAGCGAGCCCACCGCTTTTAGCACTTGATCGACTTTACTCTCTAATAATTGTGTCCAAGTACTAAATTGATGCGAAAATTCAATAAAAGCCTGATGATTTTTTTGCCAATCGCTGACAGCCGATTGTAGGCGTTGGGGCACGACTTCGATAGCGTTTTGTAGGCGATCTCGTTGAGAAGTCATTTGAGAGAGATTAGGTGCGCCCGTTTTCAGGGCTTGCTTGACTTTGGCATTTTGTTCATCTAATTGATGTAATAAGCCCGTGATCAATTGCTCTTGAGTGGTTTGGATTTGGTCCACTTTGACTAATAATTGTTCTCTTTGTAAAGTCTCCAAAGTCGTTTTAGTGCGTGGATCGTTATGGAGTAATTCACGAAAAAAGAATAGCGTGGCTTTGCCTAATAAGTCGTTGTAGCGGAAAAAGGCTTCTAAAGTTTTATCTAAGCCTTGCAATTGGGCTAAAATCAGTGAAGTAATGGCGACAGCACCTTCATCTTTGATGAAGGCGGCTAATTCAGACTCCGTAAAGCGGCGCTTTTCAGCACTAAAAATGGGCGGCTGAGAGACGAGTTTTTTAATTTGTTCAATCAGTTGTTGGCGACACACTGCGATAGGGCGAGACTGTTGCGCGGCGAAGGGGTGTAAATATTCGTGCTCAATTTGTTCAGCGAATTCGCGCTTGACTTTGGTTTGCTTCATTCTTTGTAAAAAGCTGATTTTTTCATCGGGCTCAACCAATCCGGCGGTGATGGCTGCCAAGGCGTAGCTATAGCTTTCTTGATAAGTTTCGGCGATTTCAAAAGCCGTAAAAGTAAATTTTTCATTGAAAATTTTGGTGGCTTTTTGGCCAGCTTTTTCCATTAGGATTTCTATAATGGGACCACCGAGTAGGGCGGCGATGCCGGCTTTGATGAGGGTGTTTAGGGACATAATAGGGGGTTGGCTCCTGTTGTTGTTTAGGTATGTTTTTTACATTATGTTAGAATATTATGTGCAAGTTTTTTTGTGATGAGATATAGAAATCTGGTAGCCGCTTTATTCTCAAAAATTTTTACTACAACTAAGATAGGATTTTTTTGATACCAACCTTAAAAAAAACTTGTGTCGATGAGCGCTTCGCTAAGGGAACGAGAAAAGATTATGAGCCGACACAAGTTTTTTTTAGGAGTCCAAGATTTATCTTGGGCGCCTCGTCCAAAATAAATTTTGGACTCCTGAGAATTTTAGGAAAGCTTGCTTGAGAGAATCTCGGTTGAGCGTTTTACCGCGATTTGTGTTGATCTTTTTCAATTGTATATTAATAATATAATAAAATTATTAGTAACTAACTTGAATAACTATATTAATATTATTAATATATAGACTAAAAAATGATTGAAATCAAGAAAAAATTAATCTTTCAGATGATAGGGGTTTTAAACCTCAGAGGTTTGGGCTAAAACTAGCTTGCATATAATTGACACTTACTTTAAAACGCCAAAACCACAAAATCTGGTTTTGGTTATGTTTAAGGAGCAAGTGGGGTGATAAAACATCTATCACCTTCTAAATTTACCTTGGAATTGAACTTAAACCGATTTTGAGGCGGTTCGATTCTAAGTTCAAAGCTGACAATACTACAAATAATTATTGTTTGTCAAGATTTTTTAAAACACTCATTTCATTTTTTTATTTTTTTTATAAGGTAAATTTTATGACCAAGAAATTTGTTTTACTCGTTGCCCTATTATTTCCCATGTTGGGTCAAAGTGCGCCCATTTCTGAGCTAGCCTCATTGAGAGCGGTCATTCCGCTCGATGCGGTTGCCTATCTTCGCATTCCCAATCCTTGGGGATTTTTGTCGTCTCCCAAAGACAATATGTTAAAAGGGGCATTAGAACATGAAGCCCATGTCCAACAAATCGAAAATTTAAAATCTTCGGTTTACCAAAATATCCTTAAAAAAGCGGGGAATTTGGTACCGCCAGCAATGACGCTTTTTCTCCATCACTTACGATCACCGATAGAGAGCGTTTTTTTGCTCCCAAAACAGGCACCGCCCGCCCTGGGAAACGTACTTATATCAGCCAAACTGAATATCACCTCGATTGATGAGTTCAACGATTTTCTGAAAGCTATGGTTGCCCAAGCACCAAACTTGAAGATATTCCGTGAGCTAGAAAACGGTTATGGTATCTTAACAGCGGGACCGATTCCTGTTTTTATCCATTACGATATCAATAGCCAAACCTTAAACCTGATGGGTGGATTAGCGGCTAACCAAGATATTTTTCAACAAACCCTCTCGACATTGGTCCCCATCGATCAACATCCGATGTATGAGATGGAAAATCGCATTGATACGAGCCATCAAGGTTTTTTTGAATGGATTAATCTCCAAAAGATTTTGCCCTTATTCCAATTGGCTATCCCCCCCAAAGTCGCACTTAATTTGCAAAAAATTGGACTGCTAAACCTCCGTGCAATGGCACTGGGTTGGGGCGTCAGAGATGGCAAGGGACGTTTGAGTCTTATAATTGATGCGCCACGCACGGGCTATCGTGAATTTTTTCCGCCTATTTCCAATAACTTATCACTCACAACGGCTGGCAATCCGGGCATTATCGCATCTTTTTCGCTGCCCCTGCTAGAATGGTTAAAGGGATTTGAAAAAATCGCTGAAACTGAAATGCCGCCATACCAATTTCAAGGCTACCAAAATGCTAAAGAAATTTTCAAAAAAGTACTGGGCTTTTCGATTGAAGAGGCGCTTGGGGCATTTGGTCCAGAAATGCTGTTTTTCACTGACGAAGTGGGAGAATTTGCTGCTATCAGGAAAGGCGACAATCTGGAGAAAATCATCGCTATCCTTGTGAACAAATTCGGGCTGGTTTATGAAACCCGAGAAATCAATGAAAAACTGTATCACCATCTTGTGATACCCCCCTCGTTAGGAGAAGAAACGCAACAGCCTGAGAGCGACACTCAGGCATTTTTCTTCTTAGAATTAGCCAGCAAACTAAACACTCATCTTTATTGGGTAGAAGAAGACGGCTATTTGATTTTTGCACAAATACCGCAACAGTTGTTTGATAGAGAACAAAAGGTGGAGCACGTCCAGATTCAACAATGGTTGAAAGAAAAACAAGGGCAAGATATCCAATCGTCTTTATTCTTTATATCAACCTCCATTTCCGATACACCACGTCAGCTTTACTACGCTTATTTACAAAGCTTGGTTATGTTAGCGGAATTAGCGGATGCAAAGTTGGATATATTTACTCTGCCATCGGCTCTAGCACTCAACTTGCCCAAAACGGGCACTTATGGTATGCAACTGGACCTTTCAGAGACTCTGTTATCTCTTGAATTCACCTTTGAAAACAATCCGTTGGAATTTTTAGTTTCGCCTGATAATATGGCGACAGTGGCAATCATAGGCATTGTAGCAGCCGTTGCGATTCCGGCTTATAATGACTATCTGCAAAAAGCGAAAGAGAGTGAGTAAAGTTTTGGAGTCCAAGATTTATCTTGGGAGTCGTCCAAGATAAATCTTGGACTCCAACGAGGCTCAAGTTTTTGTCGCGGTGGTGAGTACACAGAATGGTCAACAACGAATATGAAGTCCGATCATGCCTTTGCTCCGCAAAGGAACGAGAAATACTTAAAAGTGACTAATTTTTATTGAATTTGATCGAATTCTAAATCAATTTGCAATTTTTGTTTGAGCGTTTTTGGTGTCCAGTAAGTTTGGGCGTGTTTGCTCTTACAACGCCATCACCTCATCCAAACTCAACCCAGTTGCACTGGCTATCGTTTCCTCAGAAACACCAAGCACTTTAAAATTGCGAGCGGTTTCCAGTTTACTTTCTTTAAGAAATTCTTCCTGATTATACTCATCTTTCATATCAGCACGTTCTTCAGGAGTAATCTGATCGGTTTCAATCCTTTCAAACAAACGGCTAATATGAGGATTAGAATAATCATCCTCATTAACTTCTTCATCTAAACTATCATCAATTGCCCGCATCCATTCAAGATAATTTTTTGGAGTTTTCTGCTTTTTTACAGAGTTCGTAAAAACAAAAATTAATCGATGTTTCTTCCTATAAACCCCCTCAACTACCTCACCATCTACAATATCTCTCGGTTCAAAATCATGAACCAAAATACCACTACCATTTGGATTTGGAGCTTTTTTGCCCGTCAAAAAAACTAAAGTGACGACTGTCACAGGAAAACCATAATTACTTGAACTAGCAACGGTTTCTGCCATTGCCGTACATTGATAATAAACAAAACGCTCATAAGTGTCTGAATAATGAGCATGTTGCACCTCAACAATCACCCTATTTTTTTTATCTTCGGCAAACAAATCAAATCGGGTTGCTACCTTGCCCACTGAAGGGATGAAAACCTTATCATTTTCCACCTTATCAATCTCAAGATGGAAATCAAGAAGATCACTGACCAAGGCAGTAAACATTTCGGGATTACCAAAAGCCTTCTTGAAAATCACATCATAACGTAATGGAGCAACTTTTTTCATAGCGTTATCCTCCTCACTTAAAACTGTTCAATTCGATGAGCCGTACCAATACCATCAATGCCATTAAGTTAAGCTTTTTTTTTGTAGGGTGGGTAGAGCAGAGCGCAACGAAGTGGCGGGACGCCCAACCCACCATTGTTATAATGCGCTTTGAATTCTGATTTTAAATCTGACGGTGGTTCAAATTGTTCGATTTCTTTTTCAAAGCGGTTACGGAGTATTAAATTGAGCGTACCATCTTGTAAGCCTCTAAATTCAATATCCGCCATCCCTCTCTCAATCACATCCGCTTCACTCAGCGTGACTAATTTTTCTTGAATTTATTTTTTGCATGTTGACGGGCAAATTGTTTGAGGTAAGTGTTAAGGGCAGGTTCTCCACAATCAAAGGAAGTCCGATCATGCCTTTGTCCCAAAACCTCTAATACCCACTTTATTTTTTCAGACATAAGATTATCCAATCAGTGGCTTTCTCTGCATAAGTTGTTTGAGCTTTTCGGGGGCGCAAGGCGGATTTTATTGGAGTGCCATTAAGCGTTCCCATTCCCAATGAGAGAGTCTGATCATTTTTTCTTCTTTCATTAATTGGTTATGCTCAATTTTGGCAGTTTCTTCCTTCAACCGCCCAAGAAAATAATCTGAACTGATTTCTGCGACTTGGCAGGCTTGTTCCAGCGTCAGGTAGTGCTTTTGCCAAAAAAGCCCAGCAATTTCTTGTTTTAGCTTGGGAACAGTCAAATGTGCGGATATTTAGTCTGGAATTGTAATTGTAACATTCATTCTGTCAACTCTCTTTCTATATATCAATCATAGTTAAAAATTTCAAAGGCACTTGGAGTCCAAAGCGGCAGCGTAAGGAGGAGTCTGCAAGTCAATGCCATTAAGTTAAGGTTTTTTGTAGGGTGGGTAGAGCGATAGCGAAACCCACCATTGTTATAAATTTACTTCGTTACTTCGTTTCAACGATTTGGTGGGTTGGGCGTCCCATAACGATGTTGCGTTCCGCTCTACCCACCCTACAAAAAAAACGTATTTATGCTTAACTTAATGGCATTGAGCCTGCAAGTCCAAAGCTAAAGCTTTGGACTCCAACAACAATGTCTAGTGCACTAGTCCCTTGTCAAAACGGGTATTGTAGTTTTGTAGGGTGCGTTCTGGGCACAAATAAAGACCCAAAAGGTGCGTAGGACGCACCCTACATTACCCGTATTGACAGAGTACGAGTCCCTTAAACCGGTGAGATTTGTAGGGTCAATGCCACCTTCGTTAAGGGCAACCACTTCAGTAGGGGCAATCCCTTGTGGTTGCCCGCCCCTACAAAAAATCACGGTTTACGTAGGGGCAATCCTTTATGGTTGCCCTGGGGCGTTGGTGGCATTGATTTGTAGGGTGCGTCCTACGCACCTTTTGCTACATTACCCGTATTGACAGAGTACGAGTCCCTTAAACCGGTGAGATTTGTAGGGTCAATGCCACCTTCGTTAAGGGCAACCACTTCAGTAGGGGCAATCCCTTGTGGTTGCCCGCCCCTACAAAAAATCACGGTTTACGTAGGGGCAATCCTTTATGGTTGCCCTGGGGCGTTGGTGGCATTGATTTGTAGGGTGCGTCCTACGCACCTTTTGCTGCATCACAGGTGCGTAGGACGCACCCTACATTACTCCTCCAAAGCTAAAGCTTTGGACTCCAACAACAATGTCTAGTCAAAAAAACGTCGAACTAAGAAGTAAAATTAGCAGGAGGGTTCATTCAATCAAACCACTCTCGAATCAATTCCACCTGAAACCGATACCCGTTTTCAAACGGCTCTATCAACTCACGCAATAACAAATTCCTCAATGTCGCCTCAAAATCATCTGGACATTGTGCCCGTAACTGCTCTTTACTGACTATTTTGCCTTCCCCTTGCCCTGCTAGAAATCGCAACATCGCTAATCCCTCCTGAGTCACTTGATTATTAGCAATGTCCGCAAAAAAGAACCGTCCATGTTGCAAAGCCCCCTCTACCACCGCTTCAACGTCGATAACTTGGGCAAGGCGACGCTCACTAATGGCTTGTTTATTTTTTAAAGTAACGATTTCTGAACACAGTAATTGTATTAAGGCGGGATGATTGCGAGTGATTTCCATCACCCGTTGACTGGCACTCGATTCATAGCGAAGTGCAAAATCTTTAACCGGGTGTTCTATCAATTGCAAAGCTTCATTGTTTTGTAAATAACTAATATGTACCGTTTGCACATTAATTAAATAACTCGCCCAACGTTCAAATTCATCTATCGTATGTGAACCCGAAAGTAGAATTTTAATGCGCGGACGATGTTGAATAATATGGCGAAACATGCCAAGTACTGAGACTTCATCTAAACGTCCCTTATTGAAAACATGCTCTAAGGCACTAAATTCATCTAAAATCAATAACAAAGTTTGATTCGCTTCAAGCGCATATTCTATCTCATCTAACCATTCATCAAAACTGGTAAAAGGATCAGTCGTTAAAATTTCGCGTGTTAAGGCGGGCAACAAAACTTGTCGATGCCGCTTAGCAGAAGTCAGCATGGCGCGACTCATGTTATATAAAAAACCAACATAGTCTCTGGCTAAAGAAGTTGGACCCTGTAAATCCACAAACAATGGAATAATCGTACTGGGTAATAATTTACCCAAATTATTGAGTAATGAAGTTTTACCCGTGCGCCGTTGTCCATAGAGCAGCAGCGGTGGACAACGAATATCTAATAATAACCGTTCAAGACGCTCACTGATGTCGCTACGTCCAACAAAGATTTCTTGATGTTCCGTAAGTGGGATACCTATAATATAGGGATTGCTGATTTCTTGACGATTTTCTACCACTTGAGTCAATGTACGCACATAATCCGTAATTGTTTGTCGCCATTGTGCAGCAATCGGGCGAAAGCGTCGTGCGTAAAGTTCCTCAGAGCGAGTCAATTCTCGTAACAAACCATCTAAGCGATCTTCCACTGCGTTTAGCGCAAGACGTTGATTATAATTACTTTCTTGTGATAACCCCGCCTTGACATCACGACTGATACGACTAAAACTGCGGAGTAAAGCTGCCACAGAACTGTTCAATTCTCCAGCCGCTAAATGACGGTGTGCTAGGCTGATCGTTTTGACACCAGCACAGTTTTCTAGTTGTCTCGCATCTAATTCAATTTGAGCCTCTTTTGCAGCCCAGCTTTGAGAAGTCGTGCTTAAATATTCTATCGCTGCCCTTCCTTCAGCAGGATTGCGCTCTGCCACCATGACTAAATAACTTTCTAAGCCAAACAAGGGTAAATATTGATGTTCATCCCAAAAGGCAGTATGCTTGTACAACAAACGACTGTCACCCAATCTTTCATCGGCGCGACAAAGTAAGAGATTCCATGCGGCTTGGAAAGGATAAAACAGCAAAGGGCGCAGCCAAACAAAACCTAATCCTAACAAAAATACTGAGAGCGTTAAGGGTAAGATAAAAGTCAAAGGATAAGATTCTACAATCACGGCAAAAGCAATGTATGCGCCCGCACTACCCAAAATGCCTGCGATAATGCCAGCCCAAGGATTAGCAATGCGTTTAGCTAACACGTAAGGAAAGCCTAATAACAACATATAAAGCATCGCATTTTCAATGCCACCCTGTATGCCGATAAGCAAAGGTTTGAGAGGCATCAAACCGTTAAATTCATGGTTGAGCCAAGTGAATAAGGCAACAAATAGGCTTGCCGCCATCCCTAACAATAAACCTTGCCCCCAACGCCAAGTTAACCATATCCAGATAAATGCCAGAGAAAGCCCAAACACGCCAACAATCAAGCCATCATAAGCCAAAACATAGAGTATCCCTGACTGTAGCTTCGCAGCATTGATGATTAATATGATCACCAGTTGGCTGATAAAAAACACTGTTAAAGCACTCACGAAAACACCAATCACAATGCTACCTATTTGGCGATAGGGTGGCAGACTGTCAGCCATTTTAGTCGTGCTATACATCACGCTACCCGCACAACTGGCTGTAAAAATAGCTAACAATACCGTCCAAATCGCTCTCGGATCGCTGTTTTGAGGAAATGTTATATCGGGCACACTGAGCATGACGGCGATGGCGAGATTTTTTGTCATGCTAAAGACCAGTATCTCATCAAGGCTATAAACCTCTATCATAGCAATGGATAAACTGAGCAAAATACCACCCAGTGCCCCACTGATGATGCCAAACGCCACTGATACGATGAGACTGCCCAACAAACCTCCCACTAAAGTGAATAACAAGGCATAACAACTGACTAGCACAAGCACTTCATCGGGCACATCTAATAACCATAAAGATACAATCACGATCAGGCTCACCCACACTGACCATAATCCATGCCCTAAGACAAGCAATTTCCATATACTTGTCAGTTGTTGCATTTTCAAATCGCTCAGGGCAAAATCGGGCGACAAGTTAGGATCAATACTGGCGACATAAGCTCGCCAAGCCGATGGCGTAAATAGCAACCAATTGATAATCCTAAAACTACCTAAAATCGGCGTTTTCGCTAATAAATCCTCCTTTATAGCGTCTTTGATAAAAACTTTTTCTGTCATGTTTGAATATTTTCCTAAATAACACGCTTTGCCTCGCGTTTCTCGTTCCTGCGCTCATCGAGCCGACACAAGTTTTTTAAGGAGTCCAAGATTTATCTTGGGCGCCTCGTCCAAAATAAATTT
>JSZA02000163.1 GCA_000785145.2 Candidatus Thiomargarita nelsonii | reverse complement strand
TGTTGACGTGGTAGATGGTGCGTCGGACGCACCCTAGATTAATCCAGGCGGAGCGAACTCAGGAGTCCAAAATTTATTTTGGACGAGGCGCCCAAGATAAATCTTGGACTCCTTAAAAAACTTATGTCGGCTCGATGAGCGCTCTGCGTGTTAATCGCATAACAAAAACCATAAATAATTTTAATATTAAATATAAAATTAATTTAATTTGACTTTTCCTATTTAAATTAAGTAGTCTATGCAGTAACAAATAACCTAACCAATTCGAGTAATCCTCTGTCTTCTCTAGCTATTGTTCACAGTCGCGCCCAAGTTGGCGTTCAAGCCATACCTGTCACCATTGAAGTGCATTTGACCAATGGCTTGCCCAAATTATTGATTGTAGGCTTGCCAGAAGCCGCCGTCAAAGAAAGTCAAGAGCGTGTCCGCAGTGCCTTGCTCAATACCCAATTTGATTTTCCATTACAGCGCATCACCATCAATCTTGCGCCCGCTGATTTACCTAAAGAGGGCGGACGCTTTGATCTGGCTATCGCACTGGGCATATTGGCAGCCTCTCGGCAAATTCCCTCTGATAATTTGTCAGAATATGAATTTGTCGGAGAATTAGCCTTAAATGGTGAATTGCGCCCAGTGCGCGGGATATTGCCAATGGCTTTAGCAGCCCGTAACGCACAGCGGCAAGTTGTCGTACCCTTTGAAAATGCGGCTGAAGCGGCTTTGGTCAGTGATGTGTCGATTTTACAGATCAAACATTTGCTTGATATTTGTGCCCATTTACAGAAAACGGCAAAAATTACGCCTTTTTGTACTGATCACACGCCCAATTCCGCTACCATCACTCATATAGCCGATTTAAGTGATGTGCGTGGTCAACATCATGCTAAACGTGCCCTAGAAGTCGCTGCCGCTGGTGGACACAATTTATTAATGATTGGTCCACCGGGAACGGGCAAAACCATGTTAGCCAGTCGATTGGCTGGCATTTTACCGGCCATGACGGAAAGCGAAGCCCTAGAAACGGCAACAATTGCTTCAATTACCAGCAATGGATTTAATGCCAATGTTTGGGGTATTCGTCCCTTTCGCGCTCCACATCATACCGCCTCTGGTGTCGCATTAGTGGGCGGCGGTAGTCACCCGCGCCCGGGTGAAGTCTCGCAGGCACATAACGGCATTTTATTTTTAGATGAATTTCCCGAATTTGATAAACGAGTCTTAGAAGTCTTGCGCGAGCCGCTGGAATCGGGGCATATTACCATTTCTCGCGCTGCCCACACTGCCGAATTTCCAGCCAATTTTCAACTCATTGCAGCGATGAATCCCTGTCCTTGTGGCTACCTTGGCGATTCCAGTAATCGTTGTCAGTGTAGTCCTCAACAAGTCAGCCGCTATCGGGCCAAAATTTCAGGCCCTTTGCTGGATCGAATTGATTTACATATTGAAGTGCCTAATTTGCCCCGCTCAGAATTACGTCAAGATAGCGTGAGAGAAAACAGTGCAAAGGTACGCGCCCGCGTTGTGGCGGCGAGAGTTCGGCAATTACAACGCACTGGTCAAGCAAACAGTCTTTTGGGCAATCGGGAAATTGATACGCATTGTCGTTTAAGCGAAACCGATGAACGTTTACTCGATTCTGCGATTGAGCAATTGGGACTTTCGGCACGCGCTTGGTATCGCATTTTAAAAGTGGCGCGGACGATTGCCGATTTGGCGGAGAGTGATAAGATACAAACGGCGCATTTAACCGAAGCGATTACTTATCGGCGCTTGGAAAGGAAAAGGGCTTAAAAATGTTGATTCCTAACTATTGGGCACTGGTGCCAGCGGCTGGAATCGGCTCGCGTATGGGCAGCCAGCGTCCTAAACAATATTTGCATTTACACAACAAACCCATTCTCCAACACACTTTAGAGCGACTCAATTTACCCGCTATTGCGGGCATTGTCGTTTGTGTGGCAGAGCATGATCCTTATTGGGAGACGCTCACTTTGCCGATGCCTGTGATGCGTGTCAACGGTGGAGCGGAGCGTTGCCATTCGGTGTTAAACGGTTTGCAAGCCTTGCAACAACAGGCTCAACCCGATGATTGGGTATTAGTGCATGATGCAGCACGACCTTGTGTACGACAAGCCGATATTGAAAAATTAATGACTGAACTGGCGCACCACCCTGTTGGTGGATTATTAGCCGTGCCGGTGCGTGATACGATGAAACGAGCGGATGCTAACAGTGTGGAAACGGTCAACCGCGAAGGTTTATGGCACGCGCTGACGCCGCAGATGTTTCGATTAGAGGCATTGTCTAATGCCTTACAAAACCTGTTAAGTCGAGGAGAACATGTCACTGATGATGCACAGGCGATGGAAAAAATGGGACAATGCCCGGTGTTAATTGAAGGTCATGCAGATAATATTAAAATTACTCATCCGCAAGATTTAAGTTTGGCAGAATTGTATCTATAGTTTGTTCTCGTTCCCACGATCTGCACACTCTCTTATACATAAGATAAGTTAAGTTTTTTTTGTAGGGTGGGTAGAGCGAAACCCACCATTGTTATAAATTTCAAAGGTTTGGTGGGTTGGGCGTCCCATAACGATGTTGCGCGGGCAACCACAAGGGATTGCCCCTACCCACCCTACATGAAAGATATTTTTCCTTAACTTAATGGCATTGACCCTACACCTTCTAAATTCAAATTTCCCGCTGAAGGTGCGTAGGACGCACCCTACACTTGCTAAATTCAAATTTCCCGCTGAAGGTGCGTAGGACGCACCCTACACTTGCTATTGCTTATTTCTTGTGCTGGACGGGGTTGCAAACACCGTATTGCACAAAAAATGATTTAAAAGTGACTTTTAAGTGGAATGTCGGATTTATGATTTTGATTTAGCATTATCGGAAAAACCATTATTTCCTAAATCTATCTCTACCGCCTCATCTATTGACGACTGTTCTGGTATCTCAGAATAATGGTAACGGGCTTGCCACAAATAGGCGTATTCATCATCAAAATTATAAACCAATCTATTTGCTTTATCAATACGTCGTGACCAAAGTCCCGTCAATTTATGTTTCAATTGTTCCCGTTTGCCAATACCATTTTTAGGTGTAGCACAAGTTATCAACAACTATTCCCTGTCCCGCTTCAAACTCTTGCCTAGCACGTTCTAATTGCATGGCATTCGCTGGCGATTTTAATAGATAGTCCGTTTCATCTTCCACCCTAGCCACATTAATTTCATGGCTAATTTTTTTTAACAGTTCAATAACACTTTCAGGTTTTGCGCCTATTCTTTTCTCAAATTCTTTAGGTTTTAATCCAAAACCATAACAAACCTCATTGAGCGAATTATTTAATACACAAGCTTCATCACAAGACAAATGAATTTCTATTGTATTCGCCTTGAAATCCTGACTATTTTTAGTTAAAAGTGCCGCACTTTCCATCAGCTATAACCTCTTTTTGGTATGAAAATAGGGTACCGCTTGTTCAAATCTACGATTGCCTGCACGATAAACCTGTTGACTATTGTACAAAAAAAATCCTCATAATTACAAATAGTTTTCAAACGAACATCATTTGGTTAGAATCAGGATGTTTTTAGTCCAGCTAATTTCTGCAACCAGTGGTTGCAGTTTTTCATTTGGCTGTGTTTATAAAACGACGAAATCCCGCGTCAGCAAATAAAATAACAGCCGTAAACTGGTATTGCTACCAGTCGTTAGATTACTAACCAATATTGTCGCTTTGACACTGCGCCGTGAAATTTTAATCTCTTGAGCCTTGCAAAAATCACGCCGCCTATTAATGCGCCGCAAAGTCAAAATCGCCATACCCAAAGCCCATAAACAAAAACGACGTATCCCTTTTTCAGAGGGCGGAATTAGCAGCGTATAGCGCAAAGCATTTTGCAAATGAGAGTGGGCAATCCCAATCAACGCCCCCAATCCGTCGCCAAACGCAGGATCATATTGCCCCGGCGACAATTTTTTTAAATCAAATCCCATCTCTGCAAACACGTCTCGCGGGAGCCAACAGACGCCACGTTGATAATCTTCCCAAATATCTTTAAGAATATTAGTCATTTGTAGCGCTTGCCCAAACGAAACCGCTAATGTTTGTAATTCTACCTGATGTTGGGCAATCTCTGGGGAGTAATCACAAAATAAATCCGTGAGCATTTCACCCACCACGCCTGCCACATGGTAGCAATAGCTATCCATTTCTGATAAAGTTTTTAAGCCCTCAAGACTACTATTTTGTTGAAACTCCGCCATCCCTTTTGCCATGATATGCACACAGCGATACAAACTGGCGCGTTGTCGCGGCGTAAAGCTATTATAAAGACGAATCACGCGGGGCATATTGAAAATCAAGTCTTTTTCCGCCACTAATGTACTATCCGAGAGCAAGGGATGTAATGCTTGGCTCAATGTCTCAGGGCGCTCTTCTCCGGCGACTACTTTAATAAATGTTTGAGAAAATTGTCTTTTTTGATTAGGTGTTAAGTTGGGCTCATCCTCGATTGTGTCAGCGATACGGCATAATAAATAGGCGTTACTGACTACTTTGTATAAATTTGACGATAATTGTGGGATCGTCAGCGCAAAGGTCCGAGAAACACCTTTTAAAATATGGGATTGATAGCGTTCATCGCTCATGTTTACTCCTGACTGTCATAACTACAATTTTTATTGGTTGATTTTTTCAAAAAAAGACAACATAAATCATACTTAACAGAAAATGATAACAAGATCGTTTATAGCTTGTCGAATGAGGTATTAAAAAAATGGCACTCTCCCTAACCGAAAAAGCCGCAAATCACGTCCAAAAAACCATCACCAACCGGGGCAAAGGCATTGGCTTACGCCTTGGCGTCAAAACATCCGGCTGCTCTGGCATGGCGTATGTCATGGAATTTGCTGATAAAGTAGATGAACAAGATCAAATCTTTGAGTCACAAGGCATTAAAATTTTCGTCGATCCCAAAAGTCTCATCTATATTGACGGTACCGAACTCGATTATGTGCGAGAAGGCTTAAACGAAGGCTTTCAATTTAATAATCCCAACACCAAAAACTCATGCGGTTGTGGCGAAAGCTTTAATGTATAACAATCATTTTGAAATATTTGAATTACCCGTATCTTTCGACATCAATAAAGATACTCTTGCCCAACGTTATCGGGATTTACAACGCGCTGTACATCCCGATAAATACGCCAACGCGCCTGATAGAGATCGCCGCTTAGCCATGCAAAAAACGGTGCAAATCAATGAGGCGTTTCAAACCCTGAAAAATCCCCTCACACGCGCCGGTTATTTGTTGCATTTGCAGGGCATAGATCAAAACGATGGCATCATGGATGGCGAATTTTTAATGACGCAAATGGATTTGCGCGAAGAACTCGCCGATATCAAACAAAAAAGCCTACCTATTGAGGCTTTTTTAAGTCGCATGGAAAAACAGATGCAAAGCTTGATTGATACATTAAGCCAACAATTTGCACAAGAAAATTGGCAAGCTGCTCATGACTCTGTGCGTCAATTCCAATTTTTCACGCGCTTACATGAAGACGCCTTGAGACTGGAAGAAGAACTTATTTAATATGGGGATTTTTTATGGCACTCTTGCAAATCAGCGAACCGGGGCAATCTGCTGCGCCACATCAACATAATCTCGCTGCCGGTATTGATTTAGGAACAACCAATTCTCTCGTTGCCACAGTACGCAGTGGATTAGCAGAAACGCTGCCCGATAACGAAGGACATCATTTATTACCTTCAATCGTGCATTATGCTAAAGACGCTGCACCACAAGTGGGTTATGCTGCTAAGGCGCAAGCCAATATCGATCCCCTGAATACCATTGCCTCCGTTAAACGCTTGATGGGGCGCGGACTTAAAGATGTCAAAACCACCGGCACACGCTTACCTTACGATTTTGTAGAAAATGAAGATCAAGGAATGCCGATGATTCGCACCGTTGTCGGGGATCGCAGCCCTGTGCAAATTTCAGCGGATATTCTCAATACTCTCAAACAACGCGCTGAAAAAACCTTGGGTGGCGAATTAACCGGTGTGGTGATTACGGTGCCCGCCTATTTTGATGAGGCTCAACGCCAAGCGACTAAAGATGCAGCGACATTAGCGGGTTTAAATGTTTTGCGTCTGCTCAATGAACCCACTGCTGCTGCTGTCGCTTATGGTTTAGATAAAAGCGCCGAAGGCGTTCATGCTATCTACGATTTAGGCGGTGGCACTTTTGATATTTCTATTTTGCGTTTACAACGCGGCGTGTTTGAAGTCATGGCGACGGCGGGAAATTCGGCTTTAGGCGGCGACGATTTTGATCGTGCCATTGCACAATGGATCATGCAACAAGCGGGCATTGCTGATGATGCCGAACATAGCCATATTCGTGAATTATTGGATATTGCTCGCACCGCGAAAGAAACTTTGAGCACGAATGAGTCAGCACCGTTAGAAATACGGCTTGAAGAGGGTAGCGTATGGCAAGGCGAATTAAGTAATGATCAATTTAATCAACTCATCGATCCTTTGATTCAAAAAACCATTGCGCCTTGTCGCCGTACTCTACGGGATGCGGGATTATCCACTGATGACATCAATGAAGTGGTGATGGTTGGGGGCTCCACTCGGATGCCGCGTGTACGTGAAAAAATCGGCGATTTTTTTAAACGTACTCCCCATGTCGATATTGATCCCGATAAAGTCGTCGCAATAGGGGCTGCCATTCAGGCTGATATTTTAGCCGGCAATAAGCCTGACGATGATATGTTGTTGTTAGATGTTATTCCCTTATCTTTGGGTATTGAAACCATGGGCGGTTTAGTCGAAAAAATTATCCCCCGCAATACCACTATTCCTGTGGCACGAGGGCAAGATTTTACGACTTTTAAAGATGGACAAACGGCGATGGCTATCCATGTTGTACAAGGAGAACGTGAATTAGTCATGGATTGCCGCTCCTTAGCACGTTTTGAATTGCGTGGCATTCCGCCGATGGTTGCCGGGGCTGGGCGAATTCGTGTGAGTTATCAAGTCGATGCCGATGGCTTATTAAGCGTCTCTGCAAAAGAAGAAACCAGTGGCGTCCATAGCCAAATTACGGTTAAACCCTCTTATGGCTTACAAGACAACGAAATTGAGCGCATGTTAAAAGAGTCATTGGAATATGCGGAAGAGGATGTGGCAACGCGCACTTTGCGTGAACAACAAGTGGAGGCGGATCGTGTTATCAATGCGCTACGTGCCGCCCTCAAAGCCGATGGGCAGGTTTTACTCAAACAACATGAATTTTTAGAAATTAATACTGCCCTAGAGGATTTGTTAAAAGTCGAACAAGGGAATGACGCGGATGCTATTAAAAATGCGATTGAGCGAATAAACGATGTCACGCAAGAATTTGCGGCACGGCGTATGGATGCGAGCATTCACCAAGCCATGAAAGGACATCGTCTTAACGATTTTGCGGAGAATGAATAAAGAAATGCCTAAAGTGACTTTTTTAGCCCACGAAGAAATTTGCCCAGATGGGGCAGTGATTGAGGTAGAATCAGGTACCAGTATTTGTGATGCTGGATTGAGTAATGGTATTGAAATAGAACATGCTTGTGAAAAATCCTGTGCTTGTACGACTTGTCATGTGATTATTCAAAAAGGCTTTGATTCTTTAGAAGTGGCTGATGATTATGAAGAAGATTTACTGGACAAAGCCTGGGGCTTAGAGCCCGAATCGCGCTTGGCTTGTCAAGCCAAAGTGGCTGATCAAGATTTGGTCATAGAAATTCCGAAATACACGATTAATATGGTTTCTGAAAATCATTAGGGGTTATCATGAAATGGACAGACACGCAAGATATTGCGATTGAATTATATGAAAAATATCCTGATGTTGATCCACAGTATGTGAATTTTCCTGATATGCATCAATGGATTTTGGCGCTTGAGGATTTTGATGATTCACCGCATCAGAGTGGAGAGAAAATTCTTGAGGCGATTCAGATGGCTTGGATTGATGAGGCTGGTTAAAGCCCGAAAGGGCAACCACAAGGGATTGCCCCTACAAAAAATCACGGTTCACGTAGGGGCAATCCTTTATGGTTGCCCTTAACGAAGGTGGCATTGAGCGTCGAGCAAGCGTAGGGTCAATGCCACCTTCGTTAAGGATAAATGCCCGCAATCGTGGTATTAGGAGTCCAAGATTTATCTTGGGCGTCGGCTCTCCCAAACTAAAGTTTGGACTCCTGAATACCTTAACTTAATGTCCTACGCACCGCTTATTAGATAGCAGGAGATTAGAATTATCACAAGACAACTTGCCCTCTATCGTGAACCTTGTTGAAAATGATTTTGATATTGATATTTGGAATAAAATGGTAGCAGCAGCATGGTCAAATTGGCACAAATCGCCTCAAGCAGAACAAAAGATTTTTGGCTGTTATACCATCAGTGATAATTGGACATTTGTCTCTGCGGTGGTGAGAAATTTTGAAGATGATTGCCCCACCATGACGGTTGATACATCCAAAGAGTACATTCAAAGAATTGAAGCGGTAACAATTTTTAAAATACTCAAGTTTAAATTAACCGGAGCATGTTTTGGCAACCGGCTCCGGTTTGTCGGCACGATATGGTAATTCATGATTCAGTACTTAAATAAAATAAAAAAACATGCAGCTTATCATCAAAAATTTTGGTCCTCTTAAAAAAGGCGAAATTGATTTATCTAAAAAATTCTATGTGTTTGTTGGCGACAACAACACGGGCAAAACCTATCTTTCCCAACTATTGTGGTGTATCTTTAATGAGGAAACCATTGATCAGTTTGCACCAACTATTGAACCATTGCCCGTGGCAGAAAATCTTAGTTTTGAAATAACGCCAGCGTTACTTGATACCATTTTAGATCAATTCGCACGGTTTCTGACAAATGATATTATTCCAAAGCAATTTAATGTCGAAAACAACACGCTGATATTGGAAAATTTGGTCCTGAAGTTTCAATATCATCTGGACCAAATACGAATGCGAACCTTAGATGCTGTTTATGGCACCGACGGTGGACTCTTTTTTATTTCAAAAAATGTTGATTCAATGAGTCTCAATATTAAAGGTCAAGATAGCTTTGACAACAAGTTTTTACAAACCAGTTTAGTCAAGTCAATACTTAGAGTCATTTTTAATAATGTTCATAATACATTTTTTCTGCCAGCCAGTCGTATTTTCTTTCCCATCTTTTATTACTATATTTTTAAAGTTGATAGAGAAGATAACAAGAAAATATCTCAACAACTGGTTGATTATTTAGAAAAACGTAACAAAAACGGTCAAATTAACCTACAAGAGCTACCTATCGTCAAAAGACCTTATAACGAATTAATGGGGAAATTGTTTGAAAAAATTAACGAATTATGGGAAACCTCTAAGCCCAATAACCACTATGCAAAAATCGTCGCCGAAATAAGCAAAATTATCGGAGGTGATATTGTCCTTTCAAATGCTGAGAAAATTGGCCCTATAGAAATTTCTTTCCGAATATCAAAAGAGACTAACTTGCCGATGTATCTATCTTCGTCGGCGGTGAATCAATTGGCGACTTTATACCTTTATTTTCAATATTGGGCTAAAGCAGACAATAACTTCTTAATGGTTGACGAACCCGAAGAGAATCTGCATCCGCGAAACCAAATAGCCTTATGCAATGCCCTATTAAAATTTGTCAAGCATAACAATAATCGTGTGCTGATAAACACACATAGCCCGTTAATCGCCGAAAATATCAATAACTATTTATATTTACATATTTTAAAGGCGCAATATGGCTTAAATATTGAAGAGATTCTCGCTGACAATTCACTCAGTTTAAGAACTGACATTGCGATTTCAGCCGAGGAACTAGGGGTTTATTTCTTTAATGGTCACGAACTCATCAGTTATGAAGCCGAAGATTATGGCGTTTATTTCCGAGATTTTCAAAAAGTCAACAATGAAATCAAAAAGAGTGGGCAAGTGTTGACAGATTACATTTACTTGAAAGAACACGAGCATGAGAATGTATTTGAGCAATAATGAACGGGATAGAAAAAAGCCGCCCTTTATTATTGGGGAACAATTTCAAAAGGCTCTAAAGCAATTAGGCTTTATTGAAGAAATTGATTTGGATGATATTTCTATAGAAATTAGCGGCAGTACCCAAGGAGAAGGTCATTTACAACGCATTTTTATTACCGACTTAGAGACGATCTCTTCCATTAAAGAAATATGGAAAATCAACTTGGAACAAGATATTGAAGGTATATCGACAAAAAGTAAAACCACCGAAGTTGCTTTACTCATGCTTCAAGCCTATCAAAGCTCCTATCAGTTAAACGTCGTCTTAATTGAACTAAAAACGTCATTGCAAGCGAAAAAGCTTGATAAAGGCAAATGTAAAAAAAGTACACTTTGTGAAATTGAAGACAAATAATCAGATAGTTGTGAACTTTACCAATTGTTTAAACAGGCTAAAGAAAGTCAGACTCTCTCCAAGTATCGTCTATTAGAGTGTCAAACGATTTTAAGTCATAGAGATAAAATTCAGGTCAAATTTCTTGAAAACCCTTTTATAAAAAAGCATAATCCCTCAAATGAAGAAAGGGAATCTTTTGAAATCAGTCTCAAAGAACTTATCTCATAATCCACACACACTATAATTTAAAAGGTGCGTGAGCCTACGCTCGTTTGGGCATTGAAACATTTTTAGCAAGTGTAGGGTGCGTCCTACGCACCGCTTATTAGGTCAATGCCTAACAGGGGCAACCATAAAGGATTGCCCCATGAGTCGCCGTGATGTTTTGTAGGGGGATTTATCTTGGACGTTTGAATTAAATCAAAGATGCAGAATAATTAGTTGTACTCAAAACACCGCACCGCGCAATCATCCGCCGCCTGAGCCAGTGGGGATGCCAAAATCAATACTAATAATAATAATCTTTTCTTTAGCATAAAAAAAATTTCCTCATTAAAAAAACAAAACTACATGGATTGCATTTAAGAATGGATAAAGTCAAAACAAATATATATTTGGGCTTTGTGCTTTTTTCAGGCCGTTTTGAAAATCAAGGCAAAATCGAAAAATCACAAATTGGTGCGTGGGACGCACCCTACGCTTCAATGCCACCTTCGTTAAGGATAAATGCCCGCAATCGTGGTATTAGGAGTCCAAGATTTATCTTGGGCGTCGGCTCTCCCAAACTAAAGTTTGGACTCCTGAATACCTTAACGAAGGTGGCATTGTACGCTTCAATGCCACCTTCGTTAAGGATAAATGCCCGCAATCGTGGTATTAGGAGTCCAAGATTTATCTTGGGCGTCGGCTCTCCCAAACTAAAGTTTGGACTCCTGAATACCTTAACGAAGGTGGCATTGTACGCTTCAATGCCACCTTCGTTAAGGATAAATGCCCGCAATCGTGGTATTAGGAGTCTAAGATTTATCTTGGGCGTCGGCTCTCCCAAACTAAAGTTTGGACTCCTGAATACCTTAACGAAGGTGGCATTGTACGCTTCAATGCCACCTTCGTTAAGGATAAATGCCCGCAATCGTGGTATTAGGAGTCTAAGATTTATCTTGGGCGTCGGCTCTCCCAAACTAAAGTTTGGACTCCTGAATACCTTAACGAAGGTGGCATTGTACGCTTCAATGCCACCTTCGTTAAGGATAAATGCCCGCAATCGTGGTATTAGGAGTCTAAGATTTATCTTGGGCGTCGGCTCTCCCAAACTAAAGTTTGGACTCCTGAATACCTTAACGAAGGTGGCATTGACCCTACGCTTGCTGTTATGAGTTAATCCTGCCTACCTAATTTATTTTCGACAAATTCCTTAATATCCTCAACGATCTCCTCTGCTCTCTCGACATTGATAGCATGACCCGCATTTGGATAGATTACCAGCGTCGAATCTGGAATGAGTCTATCCAAATCGTTCTGCTCTTCTAAGCTGAAAACCCCATCCTTCTCGCCCCACACTATCAGTGTTGGTGCCGTTATTTTTGGAAGTTGGCTGCTATGTTCTTCCACATTAAGGCCATCCAAGGTATGCTTCCAGACTATTCCTTTCAATCTCAGGCTTTCAGAAACGTAGCGATAGGTGATCCAAGGTATAGGATTGTAGAACGTACTGGCTTGGAATTCTATCACGAACTCAGGTGCGGCTGGTTCATCATCATCGATGCTATCAATGATAGGTTTCAATTCCAATACGACGGGATGATTGGCCATAGTCGTCGTTGAACCTAACAGCACCAGTCCCAGTACCCTGTTCGGATGCTCAATCGCAAACTTATGGGCAATAAGGCTTCCCATGGAATGCCCTATAATCATCGCTTTCCTAATTTTGAGTTTATCCATGAAGGCGGCTAGATCATCTGTGAAGTCATCTTGTGTATAGGAACTCGGCTCAGAACGAGAGGTTTCCCCGTGTCCTCGCATGTCAATAGCATACGCGGGAAAGTCGCATTTATGCTTAACTTAATGGCATTGACCCTACATGTATGGTTTTTGGCGGTACGATATGGCATTGGGTTGGGTCAATGCCACCTTCGTTAAGGTATTCAGGAGTCCAAACTTTAGTTTGGGAGAGCCGACGCCCAAGATAAATCTTGGACTCCTAATACCACGATTGCGGGCATTTATCCTTAACGAAGGTGGCATTGATTGGGTTGGGTGGGGGTTTGTGTCTTATGTCAGCCGGGATTGTGAGCTTCGAGCCATTGGATTAGTTCTGAGTCGGTGGCTGTTAGTGAGTTCCAACCGAGCAAGCGCCGATTAAACAGATTACGCAGATGGCGCGGATTTAAAACAAAAGTCAAAAGCTCTGATATTGAGACGGCTTTATTCGTTGTTTTACATTACTCACACTATCACCTCAAAAAACAATCTTTTTACCCTCATTTTTGAAAACATAACAAGAAATGCCTAAATGCCAGAAAAATAAAACTGATATTTATAGCGTGTTCACAATCCATTCTTATAGTCAATGCCATTAAGTTAAGGTTTTTTGTAGGGTGGGTAGGGGCAATCCCTTGTGGTTGCCCGCGCAACGAAGTGGCGGGACGCCCAACCCACCAAATCGTTGAAACGAAGATCCGGGCGTAAATTTTTAACAATGGTGGGTTTCGCTCTACCCACCCTACAAGATTTCTTAACTTAATGGCATTGATTCTTATAGTACAACGGATTTGGGGAGTCAACGGTTCAATGCCATTAAGCCCCGGTACGGTGGGCAAAAAGGGCAACCACAAGGGATTGCCCCTACAATAGAACGTTTTAGGCTTAACTTAATGGCATTGAGTTAAGCCAAAAAACCATACATGTCGGGTGGCTATTGCTGCGCGTATCCATCTGATTAATCTATAAGTTTTGGTGGATACTCGACAGGCTTAATCCACCCTACATAGTCTTAGTTTTTAGCAGGGATTAGTTAAGGGTTTTGACTTATCCTTTTTTAAATGTAATCCTTGTCGTTAGGGTTTTGGTAAGGATATAGGCGCCATTTCTGGTAATGGCTTGTCTAGCTCGGCGGCTGCTATTTCTTGAGTCGTGATGTTATTACTACTAACAGATGCCAGCCCATCTATGTTCCCCGTCACCATGCCTTCGGCTGAGTTTGAGTGCAATTTAACCCAACTGTCGTTATTCATTCTAGCCCAAATTCCAATCGGTTCGCCAAAGTCAATAATGACTTCATCCATTCCACCACCATCTATGTCTCCTGTGGTCATGCTCTGGGCTGATAATGAATGCAATTGAGTCCATTCGCTGTTATTCTTCCTGCTCCAAATCCCATAAGTCTCGCCAAAGTCAATAATGACTTCATCCAGTCCATTTCCATCCATGTCTCCTGTGGTCATGCTTTCGGGTGATAATGAATGCAATTGAGACCATTCGCTGTTATTCATCCAGAGCCAAATCCCATAAAGTTCGCCAAAATCAATAATGGCGTCATCCAGTCCATTTCCATCCAGGTCTCCTGTGGTCATGCTTTCGGGTGATAATGAGTGCAGTTGAGCCCAATCGCTGTTATTCATCCTGACCCAAATTCCATAAGTCTCGCCAAAGTCAATAATAATATCGGCCTGTCCACCACCATCTATGTCTCCTGTGATCATGGTTTCGGGTGATAAGGTATGCAGTTGTGTCCATTCGCTGTTATTCATTTTGACCCAAATCCCGTATTGTGAGCCAAAGTCAATAATAATATCGGCCAGTCCACCACCATCTATGTCTCCCGTGGTCATGCTCTTGGCTGACAAGTAATGCAATTTATCCCAGCTACTGTTATTCATCCAGAGCCAAATTCCAATCGTCTCGCCAAAGTCAATTATGATGTCGTCTTGACCACTATCATCAATGTCGCCAATATTCATGCTTTTGGGTGATAGGGAATGTATATCAGCCCAAGAGCCGTTATTCATCCATGCCAAAATACCGTATTGGGGGCCAAAGTCAATAACAAGTTCATTTGGCCTACAGTAGGATGGTGATATTTGTGTACGCCAATCCTGGTTTTTTTCATCAAGCCAAGCAATAAAGTTAGCGGGATATGCAGTCTCATCATTAATTAAGTTGTTGTATTCTAATCTTAAACCCCAGTTCAAATTCGTCAAATTCATCAACTCTGATGGGATTTCTCCGCAGAGTTGGTTGTCAGACAGATAGAGAGATTGTAAACTGCCCAACTGACTCAGTTCAGGTGGGATAGTACCGCTGAGTTGGTTGGATAACAGATGGAGATCAGTCAAATTGCTCAACTGAGCCAATTCCGCTGGGATAGTACCGGTGAGTTGGTTGTAACCCAGATAGAGAACTGTCAAATTGCTCAACTGCCCTAGTTCCGGTGGGATAGTACCAGTGAGTTGGTTTCCATACAGAGAGAGAACTGTCAAATTGCTCAACTGACCCAATTCCGGTGGGATAGTACCGGTGAGTTGGTTGTTAGACAGCCAGAGTTCTGTCAAATTGCTCAACTGAGCCAATTCTAGCGGGATAGTACCGCTGAGTTGGTTGTAATCCAGATCAAGAACTGTCAAATTGCTCAAATTACCTAACTCCGGTGGGATAGTACCGGTGAGTGAGTTGGAATACAGCAAGAGATATTGCAAATTACTCAACTGACTAAGTGTAGGTGGGATGGTACCGGTGAGTTGGTTGTTATCCAGAGAGAGATGTGTCAAATTGCCCAACTGACTAAGTGTAGGTGGGATAGTACCGGTGAGTTGGTTGTTATCCAGAGAGAGATGTGTCAAATTGCCCAACTGACTAAGTGTAGGTGGGATACCGG
>JSZA02000160.1 GCA_000785145.2 Candidatus Thiomargarita nelsonii | reverse complement strand
TATCAATTGCAGAGGGTAGGGGCAATCCTTTATGGTTGCCCTAGTGGTACGGGGATTTCCGCCCTCCTGCACTAGTGTGTTGGAGTTATCAGTACCGTATTCCACCTACTTGCTTTGGTCGGCGTAGGTGGGATGCTACCTTTCAAAAGGATTTTTCACACTGCAATGAATCAAGCCTTCGGCTTGCAGTTACTTCGTTTCCTTTGCATCGCGCTCATCGAGCCGACACAAGTGTCTTTCCGATTTGAGCTGAAAGATTTTTTTGATACCGATCCTGCTTAAAAATCCTATAACGAAGTAACCAAAATAAATTTTGGACTCCTAATGTTAAATTATCAATTGCCTATTTTTTGCTATAATTTGGATATTCTTAATAAAGAAAAGGCATTAATATGAATCAACTCCTAACTCCCAAGCAAACAGTCCAATTAGATAATGGGCTTTCCTGCCAAGTTGAACAATTCATCGGCGATGGAGCACAAGGTGAAGTCTATCAAGCCAATGTAAATGGCAAGCCAATCGCCTTAAAGTGGTATTATTCCAAACAAGTCACGCCTGAACACCGTTCAAGCATCGAAAAGCTCATCAAAATCGGGCCACCCAATGACAAATTTCTTTGGCCTCTTGCTTTAGCCACTCTGAAAAACGTCAAGGGTTTTGGCTATATCATGCCGCTGCGGGAGTCGCACTATAAAGGCATTAAAGATTTAATGAAACGGCGCATTGAGCCCTCATTTCGCGCCTTGCTAACCGCTGGGCTTGAATTAGCCCATAGTTTTTTACAATTGCACGCCAAAGGTTTATGTTATCGGGATATTTCATTTGGCAATGTCTTTTTTGAGCCCAATACGGGTAAAATACTGATTTGTGATAACGATAATGTCACTATTGATGGTGAGAGAAAAAAAAGTGGCATTTTAGGGACACCACGCTTTATGGCACCGGAAATAGTCTCTGGTGCTGCGACACCAAACACTCAAAGCGATTTATTTTCTTTAGCAGTGTTGCTATTTTATATGATGATAATACATCACCCATTAGAGGGCAAAAAAGAGTCGCAAATCAAATGCTTCGATTTACCTGCCATGAATAAACTTTATGGCAGTGAGCCCGTTTTTATCTTTGATCCTCATAACCATTCCAATCACCCTGTACAAGGTTATCACGATAATGCTATGATTCATTGGCCTATTTTTCCACAATCTTTCCGTGATTTATTCACCAAAGCCTTCACAAGTGGCATTCGTGATCCCAACAATGGTCGAGTACGCGAGAGTGAATGGCGATCAATGATGGTCGGTTTGCGAGATTCGATCATCTATTGCGAACATTGTGGACTAGAAAATTTTTATGATCTTGATTTATTGAAAATGGCGGGCAAATTAAACCCCTGTTGGCATTGTCAAAAGCAGCTCAAAACGCCGCCCCGCATTCGCATTGATCGCCAGATTGTCATGCTCAATCACGATACGCAATTATTTCCCCATCACATTGAAAAAAATTATGACTTTTCCCAAGCTATTGCGGCGGTTAATCAACATCCAAAAAATTCCAACATTTGGGGGTTGAAAAATATCTCTCCAAAAAGTTGGGTTGTTAATAGCCCTAATGGCTCAATTAAAAATGTGCCATCGGGACAAAGTGTTACTATATTGGCAGGGACAAAAATAAATTTTGGCAAGACACAAGGGGAAATTCGGTTATAATTTAGGAGTCCAATCCAAGATAAATCTTGGACTCCTAAATTATTATATTATATAACTCAGGATACAAAAAAATAACATGGTTTCTATTCGTTTAAGTCGAGGTGGTGCGAAAAAACACCCTTTTTATCATATTGTTGTCACCGATTCACGTAATCGCCGTGATGGGCGCTATATTGAGCGTTTAGGTTTTTTTAATCCCATTGCCGTTGGCAAGGAGGTACCTTTACGCCTTGATTTGCTACGTGCTCAATATTGGTTAGGCGTGGGTGCAAAACCGAGTGAAAGGGTTGCTAAGTTGATAAAACAACACGCTAAAAAGGCTCCCGCCACTCCAGCTACTTCAAGCCCTGAGCCTGCCGAAAAGACTTCAACTGAAAGCGAGGTAGAGGTAGCCGAGACTGCCGAAAATACTTCAACTGAAAGCACACCTACAGCCTCATAAATTATTTTAATGATAACGCGGGTTAGTATTGGACGAATCAATGGTCTCTATGGGGTACGTGGCTGGATCAAGGTGTTTTCTTATGCCCGTCCTATCACGAATATTTTGAATTATTCCCCTTGGCAATTGTATCAACATGGACAATGGCAAACAGTGTCCCTGTCCGAGGGACAGGCACATGGTAAGGGGATTATTGCCCGTTTAGACTCAATTTCTAATCGCGATGAGGCTGCCCGTTTAGTCGGTTCTGAGATTGCCGTTAACCGTGAACAATTGCCGCCTACGCCAAAGGGTGAATATTATTGGGCCGATTTGATAGGATTGACGGTGGTTAATCGTGAGGATATCACCTTGGGGCAAGTGGATCATTTACTGGAGACGGGTGCTAATGATGTGTTAGTGGTCAAAGGTGAACGTGAACGCTTAATCCCTTTTTTGCGTGAGCAAGTGGTCGTTGATGTCGATTTAGCACAAGGTGTGTTGCGAGTTGATTGGGACGAGGATTTTTAATGATGCACATTGGCGTTATTAGCTTATTCCCAGAAATGCTCGACGCGCTACGCTGTGGCGGTGTGACTGCCCGCGCTTTAGAAAAGGGATTATTAAAATTATCTACTTGGAATCCAAGAGATTTTAGCCCTGAGAAACATCATCACGTCGATGATCGGCCCTATGGCGGTGGCCCTGGTATGGTGATGCAAGTGCAACCACTCAGGGATGCAATCCGAGCCGCCGTGACAAAAATGGGTGCCGAGACGCGCGTGATTTATCTGACACCCCAAGGCCGTCGTTTGGATCAGGCGGGGGTGCGAATTTTGTTAGAGTCCAAAGCTTTAGCTTTGGTAGCGGGGCGTTATGAGGGGATCGATGAGCGGTTGATAGAGCGAGACATTGATGAGGAATGGTCGATAGGTGATTATGTCCTCAGTGGTGGCGAATTGGCTGCGATGGTCATCATTGATGCTTTGGCTCGCCAATTGCCGGGCACATTGGGGCATGAGGCTTCGGCGGCTGAGGATTCTTTTTATGCCGGTTTGTTAGATTATCCCCATTATACGCGCCCTGAAGAAATTGATGGACAAGCCGTGCCTGCTGTCTTATTGTCTGGCAATCATGCTGAAATTGCCCGTTGGCGACATAAACAAGCATTAGGGCGGACTTGGTGCCGATATCCAGAATTATTGGATAAGCTCAGTTTAAGCGCTGAACAAAAGGCGCTTTTAAATGAATTTATTGATGAGAGCGTAAATGCGCTTTTACCAAAGGAGAAAACATAAAGTGACAAATATTATTGCCGAGTTAGAAAGGGAACAGATGACGAAACCAATCCCTGCTTTCAGTCCAGGAGATACTATAGTCGTCCAAGTTAAAATCAAAGAAGGTGAAAAGCAACGTTTACAAGCCTTTGAAGGTTTAGTCATTGCTAAACGTAATCGGGGCTTGAATTCTGCCTTTACAGTACGCAAAATATCTCATGGCGAGGGTGTCGAGCGTGTGTTTCAAACTTACAGTCCGTTGATTGACACGATTAGCGTCAAACGGCGCGGCGACGTGCGACGTGCTAAACTTTATTATATGCGTAAGCTGCGTGGTAAGGCTGCGCGTATTAAGGAAAAGATTGTTGCCAAAAAAGCCCAACCCTCAAAATAGGCTCAACTATCGGATTGAGAAATTATGCCAAGCTTCGATATTGTCTCAGAAGTCAATTTGCATGAATTATCTAATGCCGTCGATCAAAGTAATAGAGAACTCTCGACACGCTTTGATTTTAAAGGTTCAGAGGCGCATGTAGAATTACAGGATACTAGCTTAACTTTACATGCTGAAAGTGAATTTCAATTGAATCAAATGACGGATATCTTGCATAAAAAACTGGCAAAACGCGGTGTTGAAATTGCCTCGCTAGAAGCAGGGCAAGTAGAAATCCAAAATCGTCGTGCGCGATTGCCAATGACAGTTAAACAAGGTATAGATAAGGAGAGTGCAAAAAAAATTGTCAAGACGATAAAAGACAGTAAACTTAAAGCGCAAGCGTCAATTCAAGGAGAACAAGTGCGCGTCAGCGGAAAAAAACGCGATGATTTACAAAGCATTATTGCCTTCTTGCGTGATAAGAACTTAGGTTTGCCATTACAATTCATTAATTTTCGAGATTAACTCTTTATTTAAGGAACTATTTATTATGCGTATTTATCTGAGCTTAGCTTTATTGGCTACCACTTTGGTTGTTGGAAAATCCAGTTTTGCACAAGATGTCCCTGAGATAGTCGAGCCATCAGTTCCGGTGGCAGTCACCGAGACAGTCAAGCGTGTACAACAACTACTCCGGGTCAAAAATGATAAAGTGTCAGTGGCAGCCAGCCCCATTACGGGATTATACGAAGTGGTGATTGGTGGAGAAGTGATTTATATCAGTGCTGATGGTCGTTACTTCGTGACAGGTAACATTTTTGAAAGCAAGAGCCGCCGAAATTTGACCGATGAGAAACGTGGTGAATTACGTGTTGCTGCCCTTAATGCGCTTAAAGATGCTGAGCTGGTCGTTTTTGCACCGGAAACAGAAACCCGGCACACAATTAACGTGTTTACTGATGTGGATTGTGCGTACTGTTCAAAATTTCATAATGAAGTGCCCGAACTCAATAAAGCGGGTATCAAGGTACGTTATTTAGCGTTCCCGCGTGCGGGTGTTGGCTCCAAAACTTATAACACCATGGTATCGGTGTGGTGTGCGGAAGATCAACAACAAGCCATGACAGATGCTAAGGCAAGACGCGAAGTTAAGCCTGCAACTTGCGAAAATCCCGTTGCCCAACAATATGAATTGGGTCAACGCATAGGTATCACGGGTACGCCCGCAATGGTTTTATCTGATGGCGAGTTAGTCCCCGGTTATGTCCCTGCCAAAAAGCTGATTGCTTACTTGCAACAGAAATCAATGCCATTTTCACAGCCAAGGCAGTAATTTTAGTCCAAGATAAATCTTGGACTCCTTTCATTTTTTCTCGTTCCCACGCTCTGCGTGGGAATGCCTGCCTCGACGCTCCGCGTCGAATTTATAGCAAACTTGTTATGATGACACAACTCAGTCTGAAAAATTTTAAATCTCACCGTACCACAATGCTTTCCTTGTCTAATCTAAATCTCTTAACGGGAATGAATGGCACGGGAAAATCATCAGTATTTCAAGCCTAAGACAATCCTACTTAAAAAATAATTTGCTTGCTAAAGGAATCGATCTGAACGGCGTTTTATGCGATATTGGTATTGCCAAAGATGCTATTTATCAATATGCGAGCAATGCTTTGATTGAGATAGCGTTTTCGATGGCTCAAAAAAACTACCAGTGGCAATTTGAGTACCAAGAACCCAGTGCCACATTTATGCGCCTCAATAACCCGCCAGAATCTCTTGATGACATCGATCTGTTTGGCAATCATTTTCAATACCTGAGTGCCGCACGCTTAGCACCTCAAAAGAGTTATCTCAAAGATACTTATCAAGTGGAAGTTCTTCGTCAGATTTCCTACCAAAAAGGCTTAGGTGAATTTAGAGGTGTTAACGCCTTTGAGATTCGCTACCAGTTTTCCTCCACTCATGAATTTAAAGCCGAAAACGTCGGATTCTGTATATCTTATGTATTACCTCTCATTGTCGTCATCCTTTCCGCAAAGCCTGATAGCCTGATTCTGATCGAAAATCCAGAGGCTCATTTGCACCCGAAAGGTCAATCTAAACTAGCCGAACTAATAGCATTAGCCGCTCAAAATGGTGTACAAATTTTAGTTGAAACGCATAGTGATCATATTGTCAATGGAACACTTGTGGCAGTCAGAAAATCTGAAACACACCAAGGTATTGATCCTGAAAAAGTGAAAATCCATTATTTCCTTCAATCTGATAGTACGACTTCAGTCATCAATTTGCCTGTTTTGGAGGGCGGTAAAATAAAAAATCCGCCGGCTGGTTTTTTTTGACCAGATTGAAACAGATTTGGAAACTTTAATGGGAGTTAAAAACACTTGATGTTCGAGTGAAAGAAAAAAAAACAATGGCGATAAATCCACAAAAAAGAGCGTGAAAATATGCAAAATATTTCTCCCGCTTGTGCCAGAAAAGTCATTGAAGATTGCGCGGCTTATGCCAATAATATCGGTTTATCACCCGATCCGGATTACAAAAAGGCGAAAAATGTTTTTGGGAATATCAATACTGATGAGTGCTCTGAAGAGTTTGAATTTGGTAAAGATGGCAAACCACTGTATGTGACTGGTCCCTTTGACACACCTGAAAAATCAGAAAAAATTATTAATAAACTTAATAAAAGCAGTGGCGCAGACAACTTTCATTATGTATTGAACATTGCTCCCTTTAAAGATGAAGATGAAAAGAACAGAATTTAGAGCCTAATTTTGCTTGCAGGACGCGGAGCGTCCTTGAAGGCATTCCGCCGCGAAGCGCTCATCGTTATACATAAGTTTTTCGGCTAGTCCAAAATAAATTTTGGACTCCTGAGTCTGGAGTCCAAGATTTATCTTGGGCGCCTCGATGAGCGGGATGAAAAAGGTATTTGGATTACCGGCACCATTACAATCCGTTTACTCCCCTAATCCGTTGTACTAATCATTTGGCAATTTCGCTCTCAACGCATCCCTATCAACCCACCAATCATCCTGCACCATCACATTCAACACCTGCCCCAAACGCCCAAAAAAATCGTCCGGTGAATCCAATTCAAGTTTTTTAACCCACGCCTCAAAATCCTCTTGACTTTCAACATTGCTATGACGACGCGCCACTGTGCCTAATAATTGGTTAGTGAAAAACAACAAATTTTCACGATCTTTATCCTGGGCGCGTAAATCGACTAAATAGTGTGCCACTGCTGCCGCCACTGCCCCCCCATCAGAATCATCAGGCGTTTCATCAATAATATGATCTAACATAACAACACTGAGTTCGGGCGAAATAGGAAATGTCACTGCTAACCATAGCCCATTGCCCAAGGCGACTAATGAATCTGGCTGATCAGCATTAAACATCACATCACAGGCGAGTACCGCCCCTTCCCATTCCTCAGACTCCACAAAAATATTAAAAGCTTGTTGCCCCGTTTGCCAAGCCTCGAAATTTCTTTCTAATTCTAAACAGGTGCGTCCATAATCTAACAACAATTCAGCCCGCTTAATCGACGTCGTCTCAGAGAGTTGCTTGTCAATATCAGCCAATTTTTTTTCTAACAATTCAGAAGAAACTTGCGCGTCTGCTGAATCTTCCGCCCCTAGTGTAGAGGAATCTAACTTTAAATATTTCATGGTTTTAATCCATTTATAATTTCTCGAAAACTGCGGATAGTCCTAAATTCTTTACCTATTTTAGGCGGAGATTGAGAATCGGGCTGAGAAATACCCAATAAATGACGAATACCATAAGCTGCGGCTGAGCGCAAAACGGGTAAACTGTCATCGATCAATAAAGTCTGTTCCGCATCAAAGGGCTCAATTTTTTGCAATTTTTGCCAAAAAGGCCTCTGTTCTTTCGGTAAACCCAGATCATGAGCACACACAATACGATCAAAATAGTGAGCAATTTGAGTGCGCTGCATTTTCAGGGACAGGCTTTTATTATGGGCATTGGTAACGAGTACAACCCGTTTTTTATGTTGGCGCAGGCGAGTTAGAAATGTAACAACTTCTGGATGTACTGCAATTAAATGCGCCACTTCTTTTTTCAGCTTGGCAATATCCATATTCAGTTGACTACTCCAATAATCAACAGAATACCATTCAAGTGTGCCAAGCAACTTTTCAGAGCGGCTCATTAAAGTCGTTTGAGCCGCCTCAAACGAAAGCTCATATTGTTCAGCATAACGCTGTGGTAAATGTTTGAGCCAAAAATGGTTATCAAAATGCAAATCAAGTAAAGTGCCATCCATATCCAGAAAAACAGTATGAATGTTTTGCCAATTGAGAAAGGACTCCATATTAAGTTATCAGTTATCAGTTATCAGTATATTCTCGTTCCCACGCTCTGCGCTCATCGAGCCGACACAAATTTATTTTGGACGAGGCGCCCAAGATAAATCTTGGACTCCTAAGGCTCTGGAGTCCAAAATTGATTTTGGGTGAGGCGCCCAAGATAAATCTTGGACTCCTAAGGCTCTGGAGTCCAAAATTGATTTTGGACGAGGCGCCCAAGATAAATCTTGGACTCCTAAGGCTCAGGAGTCCAAAATTGATTTTGGACGAGGCGCCCAAGATAAATCTTGGACTCCTTAAAAAACTTGTGTCGGCTCGATGAGCGCGAGGCAAAGGAATGCATGCCTCGACGCTCTGCGTCGTGGTATGGATTATTTCATCCCCCCTTTATCCGTCACATGATAATGCCCACCTTCTTTAATAGCAAAGATTTCTCCCGCCTTATGAAGTTCCACTAAAACAAATTTCAAAGCATGGCGAACTTTATAGCGAACCCCATGTTTTTTATCAACACTTTTTCCATTTTGATGAGACAAATAGAAAAAAGTTTTTCTTTTGGGTTGAATCACATCAATTCCGTGAGTCGAAAAATCCACTGCCAGACCTAATTGATGTGTCGAATCTGGAGAGCTACCTCGTATATTTCGATTATATACCGTATCACGAATACCCGAATTCACAATCAACCGAATGCGATACCGATCATCTAAACCAAACTTCCCCAGTAATTCTTTATTCACTAATTGACTGATCTTGACAACCAGTTTTTCAGTACTGGGTTTAATATATAAATAGTCTGGATGATTCCGGGTGCCAAGTGCCTGGGTATTGAGCCCTTTAGCCTTGTCTTTTCGAAGTTGTATGGCACCAACGGTTCTAGAACGATAATATGGATTATCCGAATAGCTGAGTTGGATGAGTTCACCCTTTTTCGCCGCTTTTTGGACAGCCGCTCTATTTCGATAAATAGCTTTAAAAAGATCATGTTTTTTCATCCAAGGCGTAATCAATTTAGCTTGGATACGCCGTGGCATCCTAGCCCAATAATACTGACGTTCAGGTTTTTTTGAAAAAAGCCGGGGAAGTGCGGATAATTCTTCTCCAAGTTTCTGACTATAAGTAAAAGGCACTGAAACCGGCACCGGTGGTAAAGGCTCTGAAACCGGCTGTGGTGGTAAAGGCTCTGAAACCGGCTGAGGTTTATCAATCATAAAAAAGCCTGCTACCAACAGGCAGCATAGAACGATCAGGGACATTTTGACAAAAGGTGACCGGAAAATGAGACCTTTCTTTCCAGATACGTTTTTTGTCTTTTTAGAAATCCCCCCAGATAATTTCAATGTTGCCAAACCAGCCCCCCCTGAAACCACTAAATCAATCGTTTCTCTCCTAAGATTAAATGGAGGGGATAAAACTTCAGGCGGATGATATCCTTTTTTGGCAAGTACTTCATTGCTCCTTAAAGCAATATCAATCTCATATTTTTGACGAATCAGAGCCGCCATCGCATTGGCACGCAAAAAATATTCCCAAGATTCACGACTATATCCTCTCACCGGATTGTCGTGATAACAAATACGAGTCATTTGTCCAAACAAATCATATCCATATCCGTCGGGATAACTCCCTATTTTTTGATTCAATCTCTCTTGATCATAATTTTCAGCAAACCAATGAATCACCTTTTTTAAACGCCCATATCCGGCATGATAAGCACTGACAATACACGGAAAAATGAACTCATTCTCGAAATCGGTTTTAGAAAAACCAAATTCTGTACGTAGTGATTCAAAATCATCGTGACAAAAACGACGCAAATAATCATAGATTTCTTCACAATACCGATTGGCGACTGCGGTTGTCGTGGTGAAATCGTCATAATCGACTTTCAGATCGATTTTTTCACAAATTTGGTCAAAGGTTGAAGGCATAATTTGCCAAACACTTTGCGCTTTGACAGGGCTGATCAATGAATTATTAAAACCGGATTCAATGCCAGCGATCCCATAACTGATCTCACTTAAACGTTTTCTGATGCCAGCCGGCAGTTCAATGGACTTTTGATCCCCTACCAGCGTAGATTGAGAAAAAACATTTTTAGCATAAGCTATTCGAGAAATCCCCGAGCCGTCTTCCAATTTTCGACGACCATAATCTAAAACGTATTCGATATTAGTATTATAATTGGTACCTCTGACACTCCTTTTCGCATTCATTTGCTTGGGGCGTTCTTGAGCCAAACTCAAATCAAAGTCGATGCTTGGATAGTGAAGATGAATTTGGTATCGCCAAGCATTGAGCCATTTTTGATTAAATCGTTTTTTATCCGCTGCCCAAGCCGGAATAACAAAGCCATTGGCATCTGTAACCTCATCTTTTGTGCTAATTTTTTTATTAGCAATAATATTACCATTTTGATCAACAAAGATTAACTCTGCTGGATCGCTATTAGATTGCAATTGAAAAAGTGTCTGGAGGGTTTTTTCCCAGTTATGCACATATTCTGAGGGTTTCCATTTAATATGTTCCGCTGATAGGCGAGTATTTTCGCCTAAGAATATTTTGGATGGCTTGATGACTTTATACATTACAATCGTCGCTGCGCCACCCATTCCAATTGTCAGCAAAAAATCTCGACGAGTGAGTGTTTTGAATTTTTCTATCATATTTTGGTCAACCGGTTAAACTTTGGAGTCCAAAATTTATTTTGGACGTCCAAGATAAATCTTGGACTCCTAAATTCGTTGGAGTCCAAAATTTATTTTGGACTCTTGCTAATTTTATACTACAATAAACAAGAATTCAAAAATTTCGGATGTAGTTAAAGCATGAGGATAAAAATAATGCGTATTATCGCAACACTCTTTTTAATGACCATCGCTATCTTGAGCCTGAGTAATTGCAGCAGCGAGATGGCTCAATCGCCAGCCACCCAACAGTCAGAATCATATCCTGATGAGCAATATGCAGAAATGGCGGCTGCGCCAGCACCTCAATCGCTCGAACGTGCCCGAGAACAGGAATTTGCCATGGATCAGGCTATTATGCCACCAGAAACTGAAAGCGCAAATGATGCAGCTGCAAATTTTTTAATGGCTAAAGCTAAAAAACAAAAACCAGCCAAACCCATCGCCAGTTGGAAACGTTCCCAAGTCACTCCCAATACATCTCGCCTCATGATCGGAGAAAATGAAAGTTTAGCACTCAAAGGGATGCAAGCTAAAGTCACCATTAACGGATACCGCGCCAGGGTGGTATTGGATCACTACTTTTTTAACGATCACCAGCGGAGGTTTGAAGGCACTTTCAAACTCCGTCTGCCCAATGGCGCTAATCCCTATTTCTTTGCCTTTGGCGAAAGCCAGCGCCTGGATAAACCCGTTTTTTTTGATCAACAACAAGTCGAAAAAATGGGAACAGAGCCGCTATCGATCATGAAAAGCAGAGAAAATTCTTGGCAACAACCCAAAGAAGCCCGTATGGTCCCCAAAGAAAAGGCCGCTTTTGCCTATCGAGAAACGGTCCGCCGCCGCGTTGATCCTGCCCTGATGGAATGGTCAGGGGCTGGTATTTTTTCAGCGCGTGTTTTTCCCCTGAATCCTAAAAAGTGGCACCGCATTGTGATCGCTTATGATCTCGACTTGTTGGCGCTGGGCGATGATTTAGAATATCGTCTTGACTTACCCACGGATATTCCTCAACGGGTTGCCGATTTGACCATCACACAGCCGCCGGGCGTGGAGATTGTCGTGGATGATCAAAAAAGCTTTGTTTTTAACACAACAAAAAACACTTATCACCAACGCTTTGAATCCGCCCTGTTCAGTGTCCGGATCAAAAAACCGGGTGCCGTCTTACTCAGTGGGCACGATCCCAAAACGGGCGACTATTTCGCTACCCGCTTTCGGCCACAATTACCCGCTCAAGCAAATCACAGCGGTAGCCAGACGGGCGTTTTTTTGGTAGATGTGTCCCTGAGTTCTAATCCTGATCGCTTTAATGTATGGCTCAAATTGCTCCAGGCAATTCTGAATAACAACCGCGACGCGCTCAAAACATTTGCCGTCTGTTTTTTTAATATTGAACAATTTTGGTGGCAAGAAAAATTTGTCGCTAATACGCCAGAAAATGTACAAGCCTTGCTGGATTTTGCCCAACAACTGTCCTTGGAAGGGGCTACCGATTTAAAAGCTGCCCTAGCCAGCCAACCGCCTTTTTTGGATAAAGATAAAGATAAAGATAAAGATAAAGATTGGGACATCTTTTTATTAAGTGATGGCGGCATCACTTGGGGCGAGGACAACCTTTATGCGCTCTCGCAAAGCCTAAACCCTCATGCCTTGTTTGCCTATAATACCGGCCTGGCAGGCACCGATACTCGTATTTTAAATCATTTAAGCCGAGAAAGCGGCGGCGCACTTTTTTCCGTGGTGGGAGAGGCCGAAATCGAAAAGGCTTCCATCGCGCATCGCGCCCGCCCTTGGCAGTTGAGCAGTATTCAAGTTGATGGCAACAATAGCGATTTATTGCTTGCGGGTCGTCCGCACAATATATTTCCCGGACAAGTCTTACAACTGGCAGGCAGGGGCAAGGCAAGTTCTCGTGTTATCTTAAATCTTGTACAAAACGATCAACAAAAAAAGTTAGAAATCCCGCTGTCAGCCCCACTCACTTCTGCACTCACGCCTCGGCTCTATGGGCAAATAGCAGTCGGACAGTTAGAAACTTTCGCCACGGCGACTGAAACCATGAGTAAGGCATACGCCACCCATTTTCGCATCACCGGGCAAACTTGTTCCTTGTTAATGCTAGAAACGGAGGCCGATTATCTACGCTTTAACATCAAACCAGAAGAGGATGCTTTTGTGGTTAAAAGTAAGCCAGTGAATGTGGCGGTTGCCAAGGTTTTAAAGGAAATTGGCGAAACGCTGGGAGATCCGAAAGCCGCCTTTTTGGCTTGGTTAGCAAAGCTTGAAAAAATGCCGGACCTTAATTTGAGACTACCTGCCGCCTTTAAGATCGTTTTGGAACAGATGCCACAACAAGCGTTTGTGGTGAAGGCTAAAGCATTGCAGGCGAAGTCGCGGACTTGGGAGGGCATACCGGGCAGTGTGCGGACGCAATTGAAAACTAAAAAACTAGATTATGATAGCTTTACCGATGAAGCCCAGCGACGGCTCAATGCTTACCGTCCAGCGGATGCCTTACGGGCTATCAGTTCTTTGGTGGAAAATAATCCAGGTGATGGCGTACTGGCACGAGATGTCGCATTTTCTGCCATCGAATGGGGACTGAAAGGGCAGGCTTATCACCTCTTTCGCCGAGTCGCCAATAGCCGCCCCTTTGAACCGCATACTTATCGAGCAATGGCACAAGTATTGGAAAAAATGGGACAAGTTGATCTCGCCTTGGTTTATTATGAACTGGGGCTAATCGGACAATGGCATTCACGTTTTGGCGATTTCCAGCGCATTCATGGCATTGATTATTTGCGTTTTTTGCGGCGTATCGTCGCGGGAGAATTGACAAGCACCGCCTTAGATTATGCCACAATGCGCTTGGATTCGGTGCAAAAAGCTTTTGATCCGGGCAAATTAGATATTTTGATCGCTTTGAGTTGGAACACAGATGGTACGGATGTAGATATGCACATTATCGAGCCAACTGGCGAAGAGTGTTATTATCAACACCGCGATACGAAAATCGGTGGACATCTAAGCCGAGATGTCACCCAAGGTTATGGACCAGAAATGTACACCTTAGCCAATGCCAAGCCAGGGACTTATCGCATCAAAGCTAAATATTTTGCCTCCGATGCCAATCGCGCCAGTACCCGCACCAAGGTATCCGCGACGATTATCCAAAACTGGGGAACAGAGCAGGAGCGCATCTTGCACAAGACGGTGACTTTGCGTTATGGGAAGGAAATGCATGAGATTTTGACGATTAAGGTGGCTAAATAATTTATTTTTGAAGACGTCCAAGATAAATCTTGGACTCCAAAATACTGAACCATTTCAAGCCGTTTCCAAAGCTTTATATTTCTCACGCAAATGATTGCGTATCCAAATCGCCGTCAAATTTAAAATCACAATCACCGCCACTAACAAAAAGGCAGTCGCATACACTAATGGGCGTGCTGCTTCGACATTCGGACTTTGAAAGCCCACATCATAAATATGAAAGCCTAAGTGCATAAATTGACGTTCTAAATGTAGAAACGGTGCTTGAGTATCCAATGCCAAAGAAGGGGCTAATTTCACAACCCCTACCAACATTAAAGGCGCGACTTCTCCCGCAGCGCGGGCTATGGCTAAAATTAAACCCGTCATCATCCCAGGGCTCGCCATCGGTAGCACCGTGCGCCACAAAGTTTCCGCTTTGGTTGCGCCCAAGGCTAAACTACCTTTCCCTCCTTTATATGCGTCATTCCCTCTAAAAATCAATCTCCCCTTTGTAACAAGCAATTTGACCACCAATCACCTCCACCAATTATACCCACCAAAAGCACCGGCATTCACTCATGTATTTCATTATTTGAACATTTTCTAATGGTGAATAAAATTGCCAGGTTTATTATTTGACCCTAAAACGACTATTTCAAGGTCGGGAAGCGACACTCCTGGCTTGAGTCCAGTGAGCCCTCCATCGGCTCCAGCTTGGTCATTGAACAATCAGCTTGTCAGTGAACAACGTTATGTAGCCGACAAGTACCTCATGATGGTGAATAATCCAACAACGACAAAGATAAGCGGCGACTTCACGGGCGATACTACCTTGTTTCCAATAAGTCACAAATTCACCCAGTTGACATCGAAAACCACGCGCACTCACATCCAGCTCCGGTGTCCATAATTCAACCTCAGTGGGTGAAAAACTAATCCCGTCGAACTTTGACTTTTTCTTCATAATTAGACCGATTGATACGTCGCGCAAGAATACGTTTGATTGTTGCCTCAGATGCCTGATTTGTGATGGCACCATTCGATTGAATGATCTTTAATAGCGTCTTCGCTTCCAGATCAACAACTGGTTTTGATTCTGTGTGAAAAGGGTATTTCATGGCTATTTAATCCCAACTCTATTTAACTTGGCAATGTCACATTTCCCAAATGGCACCGCAAATGTGACATTGTCAAGTTAAAAATGTTCATAGTCATACGGTTTCGAGAGTTCCAAAAAGGAATGTCTTTAGTGCCGCTTAAAAATTACACTCCATCTCATGAATTGATGAAGGCGAGCTCTGACATCAATGCCATTAAGTTAAGGTTTTTA
>JSZA02000156.1 GCA_000785145.2 Candidatus Thiomargarita nelsonii | reverse complement strand
CACAAGGGATTGCCCCTACACCCGCCCCTACAAAAAATCACGGTTCACGTAGGGGCAATCCTTTATGGTTGCCCTGGGGCGTTGGTGGCATTGATATGTAGGGTGGATATCGCTCTAGCGTATCCACCGATATTTAGAAAAAAGGGACAAGTCTATTGCAAAAACAGACTTTATGATTTAACTTATGAGTTGATATCTGATAACTGATAAGGCATGGCATCTCAAAAACATGAATAAATGGATAACCCGTTTTTCAACATCAACCCCCCTCAATGAGAGGATTAATCGCACCCTTGACAAACAAGTCAAATTGGCCGTCACCGGATTAAGTCGCAGTGGCAAAACAGTCTTTATCACCTCATTGGTGCATCAATTGTTGCATGGGCTCAATAGCACACACTTGCCCTTTTTTCAAATAGTCAATAGTGGCTTATTGCGTGGTGTCAAGGCCATGCCACAACCCGATATGCACATCCCATCGTTTCGCTACGATGTCGCTGTTGAACAATTATGTGGCGAATTGCCCACTTGGCCTCAACCGACGAGCGGTATCACTGAAATTAGACTGGCCATTCGCTACCTCTCTAATAAACCCTTACTTAAACATGTATCCCCCGTCAGCACATTATACGTGGATATTATCGACTATCCAGGAGAGTGGTTATTAGATTTATCTCTGTTAGAATTAAATTATGAGCAATGGTCAAAACAAATTGCCCGCGCCTGTGAAAGTGAGCCACGTTTATCTTTATCTGAAAAATGGCGATCTTTTATGGACTCTCTCGATCCCGCCAGTGAGGCGGATGAGACGACCATGCGCCAAGCAGCCAGCCTTTACACCGATTTTTTGCATGACTGCAAAGATTCTGGGCTCAGCCTTTTGCAACCGGGACGGTTTACCATGCCGGGCGACGATTTAAAAGGCGCACCTTTATTGGAATTTTGCCCACTGCTCAAAATACCTCAAGACATTGACAATCAAAGCAGCCTTTTTGCTGAGATGAAAAAACGTTATGAATCCTACAAAGAACATGTGGTCAAAAAATTTTATAACGAACATTTTTCCAGTTTTGACCGTCAAATCGTGCTTGCCGACGTGTTAAGAGCCTTTAATACCGGTTATCCGACCTTTACTGATATGCGTGATGCGATTAATATGGTCATGAAAAGTTTTCAGTATGGCAAATCGGGATTAATTAATAGGCTGTTTGGCGGCTTAAAAATTGATAAAATACTCTTTGCCGCGACTAAAGCGGACCATGTCACACCGGAGCAACTACCTAATCTGGAAAATTTTCTCCGAGCAATGGTGACAAAATCTTATAACAACGCGACTTTTGAAGGCGTGCGTACAGAAACCATCGCATTAGCAGCGGTAAAATGCACCCAAGCGGCTTACACAACATATCAAGGACAAAAAATTTCTTGCATCAAGGGCATGCCCCTTCAAGGAGACAAACCTATTGCCTTATTTCCCGGCGATGTGCCCGTCGAGGCGCCAATGCCTGAAGAATGGGTAGATGGGCGTTTTCAGTTTTTAGAATTTAAACCGCCCCGTTTAGCCAATATACATGGCAGTGGGCTCCCTCATATTCGCCTTGATCGCGCACTTGAATTTTTGCTTGGAGATAAATTTTAAAGATTATTTAGGAGTCCAAGATTTATCTTGGACATCATTTTTTTTTACTTGGAGGTTCTAATGAGTACAGCAACTTTGAGAATGCCACTTTATTTTGACCTAGAAAAGGTAGAAACGATTGCCGAAGAAGAGGCATCGATCACCTTGGACTATACACCCCCGGTGATCCTACCGGAAAATGCGGAATTGGAAACCAATCACCGATTAGCCGCAAACGAGCCAGAGGCGCAATTTGAAATCGCATCACAATCGCCTCGAACAAGCTCCCCCTTGCTTTGGCTGTTGGGATCGCTAGGCATCTTATTGCTTTTTATGTTAGTCTTAGATACCTACCATTTTGTAGCACAACAATATGCCAGCAGTTTTTTCCTTGGCACATTATTTTTGGGTCTAACACTCGCTATCACGGCAGCCGTCTTAACACTGAGTTGGCGTGCTTATAAAAATATACGGGCATTACGTACAGTCTCCGCGCTCCAAAAAGAAGGGGGACAATTGATGGAAACTGACAGCTACGGTAGCGCGATGCCCTATCTCAATAAAGTGACGAAATTTTATGAGCATCGCCCTGACATCAAGGCACATCTTGAGCGTTTTTACGTCACTGTCAATGACAGTCATCATGATCGTGAAGTCTGTGCCTTATTTTCTAGCCATGTGATGAAAGACATCGATCAACAAGCCTATCGCGTCGTGACTCAACGTTCTCAAGAAACGGCAGTGATGGTAATGATTAGCCCAATAGCGATATTAGATGCTATACTGACGCTATGGCGTAATGTTCGCATGATTCGAGACGTTGCCACGCTCTATGGGGCACGACCAGGGTTTTTAGGATCAATGAGCTTGATAGGTAGTGTTTTGCAAAACCTGATTTATGCGGGTGCCAGCGAAGTGGTTGCCGATGGAGTCGCTGAAATGATGGGTAGCTCTATGCTATCAATCATGTCAGCTCAAGCGGCGCAAGGACTAGGCAGTGGCGTACTAACCGCACGTCTTGGTTTACATGCCATACAAATCTGCCGCCCCTTGCCGTTTACTAAGGAAAACAAACCCCGCTTAAAAGACATACGTCGAGAAATTGTCTCTTCGCTCAAGGGGATATTTGAAAGCAAAGCGCCTAAGAACAAAATGGCTTAAAAGTCGTCCAAAATAAATTTTGGACTCCAGAGTTAGGTAACTCCAAAAAATTAAAATACCCACACACAGGGCAACCATAAAGGATTGGGGCAACCATAAAGGATTGCCCCTACAATATTTGTTGGCATGTAGGGGCAATCCCTTGTGGTTGCCCTTGGTATTTTATTTTTTGGGAGTTACCTTAGGAGTCCAATTTTCAAAAAATTCATTCACAACAGAGGAACTATAAAAAATGGGACTATTTGACATGTTCAAAGAGGACAATCAGGAAATGACACCTCATTTCGCATTCGCAGCATCACTGATTTATATGATAGGTGCTGATGGTACAGTCGCCCCCGAAGAAGTGGGACAACTGCTATCAGTTTTAGGCGGAGAAGATAGTGACGGTGTCATTGGTGTCGGTGCCAATAACCAGCAACTCCTAGATCGTGCTTTCAAGTATTACAAAAAAACACAGGTAGATACATTTTTATCAGAAATCACGCCGATACTTACTGATGCACAAAAAATGTGCATGTTGACCAATCTTCTTGACTCCTCGTTGTCAGACGGCACCGCCGCGCCAGAAGAACAGGAATTGTTTAATCATTTTTTACAAGCGTTTGATATTTCTGAAGAACGCTTCAAACCGTTTTTTGATGTGATAGCCCTCAAGAATGAGCGCAGCGTGTTTACTAACACCGAACATCCTAGCAATCAACCCGGGTACAGTGTGCAACTGAAGCTCTAGCCCAGAAAAAGGGCAACCACAAGGGATTGTCGTTTTTAGAAATCCTATTTTTCCAAAAAATAGGATTTCTTAATTGATTGGAGTCCAAAGCTTTAGCTTTGGACAGACTACCAGATATTCTGACAGTGAGAGAGATAAGTTTGTGCCACTTGATCATTGTCATTCTCTTGCAAAACTTTCTCAAAAAACCTTTGTGCTTGTTTAAATTGTTCATTGTGAAAACAGTTTACACCTTGTTCAAAATCGGCTATTGTTTTTACCTTCGCTTCAATATAAGCGGGTGACTCCGCATCAAACACTTCATAAATGGTCACCATTTTTCTTTTCCCTTTGACACTCACAGAGTCAATGTGCCGAATTTTATATTGTGAAACTAATCTTGATTTGCTTTGCTCTGTGATGAGCAAAGGAATACCATAAGTTTTTGTTAAGCCTTCAACCCGTGAAGCTAAATTCACAGCATCCGAAATTACCGTACTATCCATGCGATTTTCACCGCCAACGGTACCCAGCATCAATCGCCCCGTATGAATCCCAATACCAATTTTAATGGGCTGATAGCCGGCATTTTGCCGCCCCTGATTATATTTATCCAGTTGTTTTAGCATAGCAATCGCAGCTTGTACCGCATCATCAGCCCCATTTGGAAACAATGCCATAATTGCATCACCAATATATTTATCAATAAATCCTTGATATTGATTAATAATAGGTTCCATATTACTTAAATAAGCATTGATAAAATCAAAATTTTCTTGTGGTGTCATGTTTTCTGAAAGGGAAGTGAATCCCCGAATATCCGTAAACATGATAGTCATAGTTTTCTCAACGCAATGCCCCAAATGGATAGCGTCATACTCTTCAATATTTAATAGTTTCAAAAATTGAACGGGCACAAATTTATGGAAAGTGGCTACCTTTCTTTCCAAATTTTGGTAAGCCGCTGCAAGCTCTTTTTCTTTTAAATAGCTTTTAATCGCTTCCGAGATTGTCAGAGTCAGATCTTCCGCTACCCATGGCTTAGGTATGTAGCGATATAATTTAGCATAATTGATGGCATTACCCACAGCCTTGATATCTGCTTGCCCTGTGAGCATTATTTTGCGTGTTTGTGGAGAGAGGGCATGAATACGCCTTAACAGCTCATCACCTTTCATCTTGGGCATCAAGTAGTCAGCGATGACGATGGGGATTTCATAGTTAGAGTCTAGCAATTCATCAATTAAATTTAAGGCTTCTTCTCCACTTTCAGCCGTTTCTATGAGATACTTACCTTTGAACACTTGCTTAAGCTCGACTTTAAGACTGTTGAGTATCGTTGGCTCATCATCCACACAGATAATACTTGCTTTATTCATAATTTTGCTAAACCGGATTTTATTGTCTCAATAAGTTCCTGTCCATCCCAAGGCTTGTACAAGCAACGATGCAGCTTGGCTAATGTCTTGGCACGTTTAACCGCCTCATTATCGGCTTGCCCTGTCAGCATGATTTTAATTATTTTGGGGAATTTGTGATGGACTTGAATGAGAAATTCATCTCCCTTCATACCCGGCATTAACCAATCGGAGACAATGACAATAATATCTATGTGATCTTCTTGTAATTCCTCAATGAGTTCAAGCGCTTCCTCGGCACTTTCTGCCACTTCATAGAGGTAATTATTACCAAATTCTTTTTTGAGTTGCTCTTTAATACTATCCAGTATGACGATTTCATCATCAACACATAAAATCAGGGGTTTAGACATGAGGTGTATCCTCTATAAGTAATTTATTTTTGTTTTAATGCCTTTTGGAGTCCAAAGCTTTAGCTTTGGAACTTGCCCAAAGCTAAAGCTTTGGACTCCAAAATACATTAAAATTCATGGTTCGGTACTTATACCTGAAAAAGCTCTTATTGTGCCGTGTGGATATGTTTTGGGTACGGCACAACGTATTTACTCGGCACAGCGGCATCAGGAGGGGTATGACGGGATGCACTTTGCTTGTCTCGTTCAAGTAATTTATCCTTGGCTTCTTGAATAACGTCTATCACTTCTTCGTATCTCAAATTCCAAGCTTGACCATTGGCGGTTGGGTAAATTTCCAACTTCAATTCTCCTTGTTCCTGTGAAAGTTCTCCCCAGAGTTCGTTTTCACACCATAACTCTGCCACCAAGTTGTCTCTATCAGGTACACTGGCTATTGTCACTGTCATTTGTTTCATCGTTCAATAAATCCTATAAATTTGCCCGTTGCATCATAACGAATGCCTTGTCCATTCGGCGCATAAATGTCTATAATGTTATCAAAACGTGCATGATGCCGTTGGGTCTGTGTCTTATTCGGATGGGTTAATATATTATTAACTATATCATAAGCTTGCTTATTAATTGCCTCTGGATTACCAAGTACATTGGGGAACACACTGCCTTCACGTTCTCCATGTTTTTGTAAAGCGTGTCCTGCTTTACTTAAATGATTATCGTAAGGCTCGTTAGCAGATTGCAATAATTCAGATAATGGTATTGAGGGTCCTTGTGTCATTGGCATTTTTTTTCTCACACGGAATACTGTGTTCTGTTGTCTTTCTTCATACATTACCCACCGGGGCCAAAAAGGATCATCAGGGGGTAATGTTTTAATAAGATTTTGATAAATAATGTTTCTTCTATTACTATCGCTCGACCGCATAAGAGTAGTGGCAGCCTCTATCGCCTTTTCCGCTTCTAATGATCGCGCTTGCTTTAAACCAAACACATCGGAAATCAGCCAACCCGTCGCGTCTCCATATTTTGCCCAAGGCAATTCTTCCACTTCAACTTTTTGTTTATCAAGGTAAAAATGAAAAAGACGATCCGTGTTAGAATTAAACTCTGGCTCAATCGAAGCCAAAACGAGCGGCGCATGAGTCCCGACGACTACTTGCACCGCCATATCTTCACGCAAATGATGCACCACTTTGAGAAGAGAAGGCACAATACCTCGTTGCCATTGTGGATGAAGATGCGCCTCTGCCTCGTCAAGCAATAACATCACTATCATATACGCCAAACCGATAATTCGCCGCATTCCGGCAGAAATATGGAGTAATGGCACGTCGCCATACGATAATTGAACGGTTGGAATATCTCTGACATCGTCCAGCGACAATCGGACTGTCTTTTCTCCCGGTCGTATCAACTCTCCTGGCGGGGACAATTCAGCCAACACGGCGGTCAATATGTCAAAAAGTGAAGTTTCCCGTGACTGCCACCGCAACCAGTCTCTAAGCAAACCGTTGCTGATAATGTTTCCGCCCTCTGATAAGCCATCCCAAATCGTCTGATTAGAAAAATGGAAAGCGTTTGAACCCATCACATTTGAGCCTTTCCCATCATTTCTAGCGGGATCCCAAACAGAAAAACCCCCATCCACCCGAGCATAGAGTACTAAACAGGGGAGCAAGCTACGCTCCTCGCTTATCCAATGCTGTCTTTTCGGATCGAATTGGGCGGTCACAAGCCCAGGATGGTTTTTGAGAATGTAATTGATACGAGAGACATGAGATTGGCTCTTTTCAGAAAGTGTACGCGCAGGCAAGCTCGCCCAGTTGCGTGTTAACGCCCACCACGCCACGTCAAGCACAAAGGTTTTGCCGAGACTGTTATCACCCGTCAATAGATTAAGCCGACTGCCAAAGGTGATATCAATTTTCTCAGCCGGGCCAACGTGCGTTAATAAAAGTTTTTCTAGCATAGCATAAGCCTCATTATGTTCATTAAACCGGCAAACCAACCCTAAAAGTTGTCCGCCCCGGCACACTTTCCACCGCAATTGTCCCCTCATGTTTATTAATAATCTTTTTGACAATATCCAAGCCTAAGCCAGTACCCTCGCCAGCAGCTTTGGTGGTAAAAAACGGCTCAAAGATTTTTGGCTTAATGTTATCAGGAATACCCATGCCGCTATCAGTGAATATTATAAACACTTGATTATCTTGCATACCCACATCAATCGTTAAAGTGCCCTTGTAGTCCATCGCTTGTAACGCATTATGGAGCAGATTGGTCCAAACTTGATTGAGTTCATCACGATAACACAATATCTCTGGTAACTCAGCATAGTTTTTGATAACTTCGACACCCTGTTTGAGTTGATTATAATAAAGGGTTAAAACGGTTTCAATATCTTCAGTGATATTGCTGAGCACCTTTTCACCTGATGAATCCTGACGAGCAAAATTTTTAAGCGCAAATACCGTTTTAGCAGCGCGATTTGAGGCTGTGGTGATAGTTTTGCTACTTCTTGACAAAGTTGTCAATTGATAAGCCATATTTAAAATTCTTTGACTATCAGGGTCTTTTAACAAGGGCAAAAGAACTTCAATATCCTCATAAATACCCATATCCACCAGAGTATCGGCAATGCTGTCCGCATCAATAATGGTGTAAGACTCCAATTGACGTGTCAAGGCACGTCGATATTTGCGTTTTTCTTTGGAAGAGAGAGTGGTATCGCTCTTCGTGATTTGTTTTAAGAGCGCGAAAAAATTTTGTAGATGGGCGGGAGAGAGGGATTGAAAAAAAACCGGTAATTGTTCTAGGTATTGCTCCAAAACAATTGTCATACTGTCGACTGATGAGCGAATGGCACCCAGCGGCGTATTGATTTCATGGGCAATCCCAGCAACTAACTGCCCCAAAGCTGCCATTTTTTCCGACAAAATCAACTCATCCTGGGCTTTTTTCAATTTATCCATAGCATCATTGAGATTTTTATCGCGTCTCTCAATCTGCATCAACATATCATTAAAACCTTCAATCAGATCGCCTAATTCATCATTACTCTCTTTTTGTCCCCGAATAGAATAGTCTTTATGCTCTGATACCTCTCTCATGGTATTAACAAGACTATAAATCGGTTGCGTGATCACTTTTTGGAGCAAAGAAGCTAACAAAAATGCCAGCACTAAGGAGACAAAGAAAACAGCAATCACAATATAGCTTGCCCTGAAAAAACGTGCATTGAGTTCGCTTAAATCGGATTGGATATAGACAGTGCCTATCATTCTCCCTTTGTAGATGATAGGCTTAAAAATCTCCACATGATTATCGTAAAACCAATAGCTCTCTTCAATGGGTAGCTTTAAATGTAAAGAGTAATCATCATTCACCCCCTCCCTAAAATAACTGGCAAAAATCTTACCGTCTTTCGAGAAAATATGGGTTAGAATAATATGTGGATTAGCTTTTAATGCCGCTATATTTTCTTGGGTTGTATGACTGTTGTTGAAAATGAGCCCGGCGGTGCTATTTATCGCAACGAGATCGGCTAGGGTAAACATATCAGTGATCATGCTACGACGATAACTAATCGTATCGTTGATGACAAATGCAACAGAAGCGAGTAGCAATATAATGCCACTGATGAAAATAATCACAATTTTAAGTTTATTTTTGATGCTTATATTTTTGATGGGTATCATGACACTCATGGATAACACTATGTTTTTAAAAAAAGTCATCGCTTTATTCTTAATACTTATCAGCCTGTATTTTATACCATTCAGTTATGCTAGGAATATTGTAGAAGAATATCAAATCAAGGCCGTTTATTTATTCAATTTTGCTCTCTTTTTGAGTTGGCCTCGTTATGTATTTAAACATCCTAATCAACCTTTTCGTATCTGTATTATAGGCGATGATCCCTTTGGGATTGACCTTGATCTTGTGATAGAAAACGAAAAAGTCGAAAGACGTCGAGTGATAGTGCAACGTATCAACAGCATTAAAAAGAGTAAATATTGTCAAATTTTATTTGTCAGTCAGTCAGAACGATCCCGTATGGCAAATATCTTTACTTATCTTAGGCGACATCCTATTCTCACTGTCAGCGATATGAAAAATTTTGCCAATCTAGGGGGCATGATTCAATTTTTTAACACCCCTAATAACAAAGTACGCTTTATCATTGTCCCAGAAACCGTGGATGAAGCTGAACTCATTGCCAGTGCCAATTTATTACAAATAGCTCGCATTGTTCATCGCCGTTAGTCATGCAAAAAACTGGCCATTCTTTAAAATATCAAACAAATAAAAACTCAAAGAAATGAAAACAAATCGACACTTTATCATACTTCAACTTTTTTTTTTAAGCCTCTCGCTTGTGGCGGGTCCAGCTATTTATGCCAGTGAAACAAGCATAGAAGCCAAAAAACGTCTTCTTCAAAATTTGAAAAAATTATCCTTAAAAGATTTAGGGCAAGTACAGTTTTATAATCCAGAAGCCACTTCTGCCGCCCGAAAAACACAAAAATTACTGGATACGCCTGCTGCATTATTTGTCATTAGTCAAGAAGACATCCGCCGTGCGGGTATCACCAATATTGCCGAAGCCCTGCGATTAGCGCCAGGGGTGCAAGTCGCACACATTAATGCCAACACTTGGGCCATCAGTGCGCGGGGTTTGAATGGTTTAGCTTCTAGTAAATTGCTGGTAATGATTGACGGACGCACGGTTTATACACCTATAAGTGCTCGTGTTTCTTGGCAACTTCAAGACCTTTTGATAGAAGATATAGAACGTATTGAGATCATTCGTGGACCTGGCGCCTCGTTATGGGGTGCTAATGCGCTCAATGGGATTATTAATATTATTACCAAAGCACCTCAACAAACCCAAGATGATTTAGTAACGACTTATCTAGGTACTGGAGAAGAACAAGCCATCTTGGGTGTCCGACACGGTGGCAAGATGAAAAATGGCCATTATCGCGTTTATGGCAAAGTTTATAAGCATGACAATTTTGTGGTGAGGCTAGACCAACAGAATAATTGGCTGATGAAACGCGGCGGTTTTCGCGCTGATATAAACCTCACCGGGCGCGATAATTTGACGGTACAAGGTGATATTTATGATGGTTTTAACAAGCAGAACCTCTTTTTTTCAGGTAATGAACCACCCATCACTAATTCTCATAGCTTTGTGAGTGGTTTGAATTTGTTAACCCGTTGGAAGCGCAAATTAACAAATGGTGACTTCATACTACAAAGTTATTATGATTGGGTTGAAAGCGATCAAACGATGCTTTATAAGGAACAGGTTGGAACTTATGATCTTGATTTTCAACATCGTTGGCAAACTAATGATCGCCAAGAATTTCTCTGGGGGTTAGGCTTTCGCTATGTTCATGACGACTTTGAGAAACATTCAACGTCTTTCGTTAGCTTTGCGCCCAAAAAACGCGAATATAAGACCTTTAGTGGCTTTGTGCAAGCCGAATTCATTTTGCAACCGGCGGTTTGGAAATTCATCCTCGGCTCAAAATTTGAACATAATGATTATGTGGGTTTTGAATACCAACCCAGCACCCGCTTGTTATGGACTCCGCATGATAAACAGAGTTTTTGGGCAGCCGTGTCACGGGCAGTGCGTACCCCTTCACGTTATGATGAAGATTCTGAAGTTCGTGTGCAGATGGGTGATTTTGGGATGAATGCCTTGGGTAATCGTGATTTTCAATCAGAAGTCTTGATAGCTTATGAACTGGGTTATCGCCTGACGCCTAGTCATAACTTCTTTTTAGACTTAAGTTTATTTTATAACGACTATGAAAAACTACGCACAATTGAACCAATAGGCTTTCAGCCGCCCAGCACTTTGCTAACGACATACGGTAATCAAATGACAGGAGAAGTGTATGGACTAGAAATGGCGGCACAATGGCAAGTCAGCAATGATTGGCGATTGATGGCTACTTACACTTATACTGATGTGCAATTACATTTGCTACCAACGAGTCAATCAGTGATTGGAGAAGTCGAAGAAGGCGACACGCCTCATCATCAAGCCACACTGCGTTCAGTTTTGGACTTGCCACAGAATATGGAATTTGATACTGCCTTATATTACGTGGACAATGTACCGAATCAACACACGCCAAATTATACCCGTTTTGATGTCCGCTTAGGTTGGCAGGCACAGAAAGACTTCAATTTCAGCTTAGGGGCGAGAAATTTATTTGATAGTCAACACCCTGAATTTGGTATTGGGTTAGAGGGCAACGTTCAAATTCCTGACGAAGTGCGGCGGGCGTTTTATATGCAGATGAATTATCGGTTTTGATTAATTAGACTCTTCCATTGTTGTTGGAGTCCAAAGCTTTAGCTTTGGACGTGGGTTTCCAAAGCTAAAGCTTTGGACTCCAATATCTCCGATAATTCATGGTTCAGTACTTATATTATTTTGTTTGATTCAGATCAGAAGCGTCCCATTTAATTCTCCAATTATGTGGCGCTATATGATTGGCTCTGACATATTTAGCTATAGAAGATTGGAATTCTGTATAGTGAAATTTATCCTCTAATCTAACCACATAGCCTTCACTTGCATTCTTCTTATTCAAAAATGCTTGATGAATTTCATCCTGATCAAATACTCCCTGCCATAAAATAGGTACCGGCGTTAATCCAAGCAATTCACAATATTCAAGCATCTCTTCCCATTTAAGACATTCATTCTGTTCATTCCAGATAGAAAATACCTGAAAATAAGATTCAAGTTCGTTATATTTGATAGAATGCCTCGCATAAAGATTCTCACCACAGATTCTCCAACCAGTCGGTATATCAAAACAAAATCCTTGAACAAAATTTTTAAGCCAAGATTGGGAGGGGTGACTATTGCCAGTAACTGATCTCGCATGAAAATATCCATTAGGATAAATTGTCGCATTTTCCCCATCCATTTTGTCGGTGACAATCACATTTTTTTCTTCAAAAACAGAAAGTTCAGAAATAATATCATCATCTTTATTTATTGATTCAGACCAAGGAAAGTGTTTTGTTCGTGGATATTTCACATAATCTGTAAACAAATAAAGCACTTCTGAAAGCACTTTTTGAACAGATTCATCAAAAAATAGTTCGCCTTTCATGCGTTGTCCATTAGCAAGCATTATATTTCCCCATTTATCATAATGGTTATCCTTATGAAAACCTTTTGGGAGAATGATTTTATTGATGCCAATAATATCTCTTAATGCCTGAGCCTCTAAAATGGTTTTTTCAGCCTCAAGATGATGTAAACCACAAAGCGAGGCGCCATTATCAATATAATAGCCGCCATCATCAAATAAGCGTCGTTCAATAATATGATGAGCATCTTGTGCGGGTTCACCACAAACAACACATTTGTGATTATCACGTTCAAAAACACTTTCTCTAAATATATCTCTTTGTTTCATAATTGATAGGACTTACGCATTCAATATAATAAGTTATTGATTTACAAGAATAATGAGTACAACTGATTAGCGGAATAAACGGATTAACAAAACAGAAAGCTAACCTTAACGCTGAATCTATTGTATATTTAATCCGTTTATTCCGTTAATCCGTTGTACTCAGTGCGTCAGTAAGTAATGTTTTGAAAAAAGGTTAATCAACTAACTGTGTTGATAAAGTGTCAAATCTCGATCAATCCAAAGAATGTGAAAAATAGCGTTATCTCTATAACCTACCACTGGTGCTTTACGGTAAAATCGGAAACAAATAAATATAACATCTTCCTTAACATGTGTAGGAATAGCGAGTGTAGGGTGCGTCCTACGCACCGGTTATTAGCGAGTGTAGGGTGCGTCCTACGCACCGGTTATTAGCGAGTGTAGGGTGCGTCCTACGCACCGGTTATTAGATTCTAAAAATTTGGTGCGTGGGACGCACCCTACGCTTGCTGACGAAGTGCGGCGGGCGTTTTATATGCAGATGAATTATCGGTTTTGATTAATTATATATTATTTTGTTTTATTCAGTGAGGAAGCGTCCCATTTCATTCTCCAATTATGTGGCGCCTCTGTTATATGATTGGCTCTGACATATTTAGCCATAGAAGTTTGGAATTCTGTCTAGTGAAATTTATCCTCTAATCTAACCACATATCCTTCACTTGCATTCTTCTTATTCAAAAATGCTTGATGAATTTCATCCGGATCAAATACTCCCTGCCATAAAATCAATGCCATTAAGTTAAGAGATATTGTAGGGTGGGCAACTAACTGTGTTGATAAAGTGTCAAATCTCGATCAATCCAAAGAATGTGAAAAATAGCGTTATCTCTATAACCTACCACTGGTGCTTTACCGTAAAATCGGAAACAAATAAATATAACATCTTCCTTAACATGTGTAGGAATAGTCGCACGAATACTATTTCTAGCAATTTTCTCATAACCCAAACCATGTCGGTGTGAATTCGAGATTTCAGCCCAAGTGAGTTGGCTTAATCGATCCAACGTATCAGCAAAGGCGGCTTTTTCTTCTTTAGTACAGACACTGAGACAATAATATTTTCTATCCAAATACTTGAGGCAAAAAATGGGATGCTCATGTTGAAAAAGTCTTGCTGCTAGTAGGTTTATTTCGTGTAATTTTTCTAACTTTACCCATTTGAAGCAATCCATTGTATTTTAAAATAGTCGCCTAAGGCTTCTGACGAAATTTTCAGCCCAATCGGGGTATCTTTCCAAGGCGGCTCCAGAAGGGGTCATATTGGATAACATCCAGGCGGAAAATTGACCAAAAACGGCATAGACTTCATCTAATAATTCGCGTGTTTGTGAATCATAGATAGAAAAATCCATATCGCGTGGGGGTGGAATCGCGCCTGTTCCATAGCGTTTGTAAGTATGAAATAACTCCGGGACAACCGGACCATAAGTCCATGCCTCAAGCGATTCAGGAAATAATGGACGATCATGTAAAGCTAAATTAACCCCCTGAGCGTAATAGACTAATTTTTGCAATTTCATATTTGAAATGAGATCGCCAGCTTCTTCGTCTATTTGAGCCAGAAAATATCTGGCTATGTCATAACAACTTAATCCATTAGAATTCATCGTCAAAAACCTGTGTAATTCAAAAGCAAAATTGTGCCATAAAATGCTCCGCCTGACTCGGTAGCGCTGTTATTGGCAAGGTGGATAAATATAACACAAAAGTCTAACTAAGTCAGCTACAAAATGTCCAATCTTGGACTCCTAAAGCTTTGGACGGAAAGTGCCAGCAAAATGTCAAGTTAAAAACGCCGATGCCATTTCTAATAGTTATATATTGAGCCAAAATTAAGCTTCCAGAATTTTGCCCTCATTTTTAAAATGGATTATAATGACACAAATTGTTTATATATAACAATAGAGGTTTTGAAAATTGCCAATTAAATCAGAATTGAACCCACGTCAACAAATAGCCGCACTTGAATGCGAAAATGTTTAGCCAACCAATCCATATTATTCGCGCCGCAACCAGTGCCGGATTAGATGATATTAAAGACAATCTTTTTGAACCGAATGAAATCAAGTAGAAACCCATTTTGAGGCCGAATTTAAAAACGACAATATCAAATTAGTACGACAACTAGAGCCGGGGAAAATCATCTCTCGAAAAAATGCAAAAGTATGGGTGAAAACTTTTCGTTCTCAGTCTAATGAAGTCGGTTTTAGTGTAGAAGATAATGGCTCAGGGCTGGCTCCTGAATACCGTCAACATTTGTTTGAACCTTTTGTCAGTACCACAGGTATGGGTTTTATTGTTACTTTACCCACAGGATAAACCACTATGGAACGACAATATAAATTATTGATTGTAGATAATGAACCTGAAATACGGGACACTTATGGTAATTACTTTGCCAAGCGAGGATTTATCGTAGACACCGCAGCAGATGGCGTTGAAGGATTGGACAAACTGTTGCATGACGAATTTGATGCAGCCCTTATCGATATCAAAATGCCTAAAATGGATGGCATTGAGGTCATTCGCCAAGCTCTGACAGATGATCTTGTCGATGCCAGCATGATTGTTTTGACGGGGCATGGCGATAGAGAAGATGCTATTAAGGCAATCAATTATGGTGCCGATGCTTGGTTCGACAAATCGGATGAT
>JSZA02000165.1 GCA_000785145.2 Candidatus Thiomargarita nelsonii | reverse complement strand
GAGGATGTCGATTATGATAAAAATCGCTTGAGTGTGGCAGTACGGATTTTAGGTCGTTATACGCCGGTGGAATTGAGTTTTGGGGAAGTTGAAAAGGAATAATCGGGGAGCTTTGTTAAAAAGCGTTTGCACCCAACAAGGTTTTTTTTATGGCAAAAAAAGTTAAAGCTTATATTAAGTTACAAGTCAAAGCCGGACAGGCTAATCCCAGTCCGCCCGTTGGTCCAGCACTGGGTCAACATGGACTCCAGATCATGGAGTTCTGTAAGGCATTTAATGCACAAACTCAACATCTTGAGGCCGGTTTGCCTACGCCTGTTATTATTACGGTCTATTCTGATCGTAGTTTTACTTTTATTCTTAAAACGCCCCCGGCTTCTATTTTGTTAAAAAAAGCGGCGGGGCTCGATAAAGGTAGTCCAACGCCTCATACGCATAAAGTAGGCAAAGTGACACGGGGACAAGTTGAAGAGATCGCAAGTGCGAAAATGTCCGATTTGACGGCCTCCAATATGGATGCTGCGGTGCGAACTATTGCCGGTAGTGCGCGGAGTATGGGCATTGAAGTGGAGGGACTTTAAATGGCAAAGCAATCTAAACGCATAAAAGCGATCAATGAGCGATTACAGCCCGGACAATTTTTTCCCGTGGTTGAGGCGTTTGAATTATTAAAGTCCCTTCCCCCGGCCAAATTTGTTGAGTCGGTCGATGTCAGTGTTAATTTAGGGGTTGATCCACGTAAGTCTGATCAAGCTGTACGCGGTTCGACTGTTTTGCCCCATGGCACCGGAAAAAATATACGGGTGGCCGTGTTTACGCAAGGAGATAATGCCAGTGCTGCTGAGGCGGCGGGGGCTGATGTGGTTGGTTTTGAGGACCTCGCGGAGCGGATTCAGGGCGGTTTTTTGGATTTCGATGTTGTGATTGCTTCTCCAGATGCCATGCGCGTGGTGGGGCGATTAGGTAAAATTTTAGGGCCGCGTGGTTTGATGCCGAATCCTAAAGTGGGTACGGTGACGCCCGATGTGGTGACTGCCGTTAAAAATGCGAAAGCGGGGCAAGTGCGTTTTCGTACTGATAAAAGCGGTATTGTTCATTGTGGTTTGGGGAATATTTCGTTTTCAAGCGAAGCCTTGCGTGATAATTTGCAAGTTTTGATTGCCTCTTTGCAAAAAGCGAAGCCCAGTACTTCTAAGGGTGTTTTTTTGCAGAAGGTGACGGTTTCGACGACTATGGGTCCTGGTATTGCAGTGGAACTGACTAGTTTTTGAGCTAGTCATCTTAGACCGTAGGTTTCTGTTTGAGAGAGTGTGTGTAAATCCTACGCAGATGGTAAGACCTTTTTGGTTTTGCGTCTATTTTTTTAAAGGAGAGCGTGAATGCCGCTGTCGATTGATGATAAGCGAGCGATTGTTGCTAATGTGAATGAGGTCGCCCGTCGCGCTCATTCTGCCATTGTGGCGGAATTTCGTGGATTGAGTGTGACCGATGTGACAGAGCTACGTCAAAAGGCGCGAACTGAGAATGTTTCTCTTCGTGTTGTGAAAAATACTTTGGCACGGCGGGCGGTTTTAAAGACTGATTTTGAGTGTTTACAAGGCGCTTTAGTGGGGCCGGTTTTTTTGGCTTTTTCTATGAATGAGCCAGGCGCAGCGGCGCGTGTCATTAGTGATTTTGCTAAGTCTCATGAGAAATTAGTTGTAAAAAGTATCGCCTTGGGTGGTCAGTTGTTGAGTGCTTCTGATATTACTCAGGTGGCTAAGTTGCCGACTTATTCTGAGGCAATTAGTATGTTGATGTCGGTGATGCAAGCACCTATCACTCAGTTGGTTCGCACTATGGCTGAACCTCATGCGAAACTGGCTCGTACAATAGCAGCAGTACGCGATAGCAAATCCATTTAATAAAGGAGTTAGTCAGAATGGCAGTAGCCAAAGAAGATATTTTAGAAGCCATCGCTGGTATGACGGTGATGGAAGTTGTGGATCTCATTAAGGCGATGGAAGAAAAGTTTGGGGTGTCCGCCGCCGCTGCGGTCGCCGCTGGTCCGGTCGCTACGGGGGGAGATGGGGCTGAGCCTGAAGAAGTACAAACGGAGTTTACCGTCAGTTTGACAAGCTTTGGTGAGAAGAAGGTTGGAGTGATTAAGGTCATTCGTGCTATCACTGGGCTTGGGTTGAAGGAGGCTAAGGATTTGGTCATGGCGGTGCCGTCCGTTGTTAAGGAGGCGGTGCCCAAGGAAGAAGCTGAGAAGATTAAGGCGGAGCTTGAAGAAGCGGGTGGCTCTGCTGAAATTAAGTAGTAAGAAGTTTAGTTTTATTCCCTAAAGTCTAGTACATCGTCAAGGTTGTTTTTATATGTAGGGTGCGTCCTACGCACAAATAATCGAAAAAGGTGCGTAGGACGTACCATGACGCGAAAAAGGTGCGTAGGACGCACCCTACTCAATTTAACATTGACAGAGTATTATTACTTCGTTTGGGGATTAAACGGTTTTAAAGGTCACATTTGGGGAAGGTCAGGATTTAATCCTATCCCCGAATCCGTTGTACTAAGTTGTTTTCATTTCATTTTTTTTCCTCTCCCATCTAATCATGAATTATTCCTTCACAGAAAAAAAACGTATCCGTAAAGATTTTGGTAAGCTGCCTAGCGTGTTAGATGTGCCCTATTTGCTTGCCATTCAACTGGATTCTTATAAAAAGTTTTTACAAATCGAAATTCCCCCCGATCAACGTGAAAATGTTGGTTTACATGCCGCCTTTAGGTCTGTTTTTCCGATAAAAAGTTTTTCCGGTAATGCTGCCCTTGAGTATGTCAGTTATCGTCTCAGTCTTCCTCAGTTTGATGTTAAGGAATGTCAACAGCGGGGAATGAATTATGGGGCGAGCCTTCGCGTGATTTTGCGTTTAGTCTTATATGACAAGGAATCTAAAAATCAGTCAGTTAAAGATATTAAGGAACAAGAAGTTTATTTGGGCGAAATGCCGTTAATGACCAAAAATGGGACTTTTGTGATTAATGGGACTGAGCGCGTGGTTGTTTCTCAGTTGCATCGTTCGCCTGGGGTGTTTTTTGATCATGATAAGGGTAAAACGCATTCTTCCGGTAAAGTGTTGTTTATGGCGCGGGTGATTCCTTATCGCGGTTCTTGGTTGGATTTGGAGTTTGATCATAAGGATTGTTTGTTTGTGCGGATTGATCGGCGGCGTAAGTTGTATGCGACGATTTTGTTGCGGGCTTTGGGCTTTTCTAATGAGCAAATTTTGAAAGAATTTTTTGAGATTCATCGTATTAAGCGAATTGGTCGTGATTTTTTGATTGTTTTAAATTTTGAGCATTTGAAAGAGGAAGTGGCGCCTTTTGATATTATGGATGCACAAGGTGGCATGATTGTGGAGTCAGGGCGGCGTGTGACTTCTAAGCATTTAAAAAAATTAGAAAATGAGGGTATTACGGAACAAAAAATTTCTTTGGTGCAGCAAGATGATGGGCATTTTGTGTCGTTTTTATTGGGGCAAAGATTAGCTCATGATGTGCTTTCTCCTAATACGGGTGAGGTGCTTGTTAAAGGGAATGAGGAGTTGACTGAGGAGAATATTCAGTTGTTGTTAGAGCATGAGGTGGAGGGGTTTGAGACTTTATATTTTAATGATTTGAAGCGTTTGCCGGTGATGTCTGATACTTTGTTATTGGATTCGACGACTTCGCCTTTGGAAGCTCAAGTGGAAATTTATCGTATGATGCGCCCGGGTGAGCCGCCGACTCAAGAGGCTGCTGAGTTGTTATTTCATAATTTGTTTTTTAATGAGGAGCGTTATGATTTGTCGGCTGTGGGGCGAATGAAGTTTAATCGTCGGATTGGGCGTGAGGAGTTGACGGGTACTGGGGTGTTGTCCACGGAGGATATTTTGGCGGTTTTACGCACTTTGCTCGATATTCGTAATGGAACGGGCGCGATAGATGATATTGATCATTTGGGTAATCGTCGGATTCGTAGTGTGGGGGAGATGACGGAGAATCAGTTTCGTATTGGTTTGGTGCGGGTTGAGCGGGCGGTGAAGGAGCGTTTGAATTTGGCGGAGGCTGAAGGTTATATGCCGCAGGAGTTGATTAATGCTAAGCCGGTGTCGGCGGCTATTCGGGAGTTTTTTGGTTCGAGTCAGTTGTCTCAGTTTATGGATCAGAATAATCCTTTGTCGGAGATAACGCATAAGCGTCGTATTTCGGCTTTGGGTCCGGGTGGGTTGACGCGGGAACGGGCGGGGTTTGAGGTGCGTGATGTGCATCCGACGCATTATGGGCGTGTGTGTCCGATTGAGACGCCTGAAGGGCCTAATATTGGTTTGATTAATTCTTTGGCCGTTTATGCGAGGATGAATCATTATGGTTTTTTGGAAACGCCTTATCGTCGCGTGGATAAGGGTCGGGTGACTGAGGAGGTGGATTATTTGTCTGCGATTGAGGAGTCCAGTTTTGCGATTGCTCAGGCGAATACGCCTTTTGATGAGGCCGGTTTTTTAGGTGAGGATTTGATCCCGGTACGTTTTGAAAGTGATGTGACGGCGGTGGCGAGGGATAAGGTGAATTATATGGATGTGTCGCCTCGACAAATTGTGTCGGTGGGGGCTTCTTTGATTCCTTTTTTGGAGCATGATGATGCTAATCGGGCTTTGATGGGGTCTAATATGCAGCGGCAGGCGGTGCCGACTTTGTGTGCCCAAAAGCCTTTGGTGGGGACTGGGATGGAGCGGGCGGTGGCGGTGGATTCTGGGGTGACTGTGGTGGCACTGCGCGGTGGTGTGGTGGATTCTGTGGATGCGGGGCGTATTGTGGTGCGGGTTAATGATGATGAGGTGGCGAGTGAGGGTGAGGGGGGGGTGGATATTTATAATTTGATCAAGTATGTGAGATCGAATCAAAATACTTGTGTTAATCAGAAGCCGTTGGTTACGCAGGGTGATCTGATTTGTAAAGGTGATGTGTTGGCGGATGGTCCGGCGACGGATTTGGGTGAGTTGGCGCTTGGGCAAAATATGTTGGTCGCGTTTATGCCTTGGAATGGGTATAATTTTGAGGATTCGATTCTGATTTCGGAGCGGGTGGCGCTTGAGGATCGGTTTACTTCGATTCATATTGTGGAAATGACTTGTTTGGCGCGGGATACTAAGATGGGTCCCGAGGATATTACGGCGGATATTCCGAATGTGGCTGAGGCGGCTTTGAGGGATTTGGATGAGTCTGGTATTGTGTCTGTTGGGGCGCAGGTGAAGCCGGGGGATATTTTGGTGGGTAAGGTAACGCCCAAGGGTGAGACTCAGTTAACGCCTGAAGAGAAGTTGTTGCGGGCCATTTTTGGTGAGAAAGCGTCGGATGTGAAGGATAGTTCTTTGCGGGTTTCGGGTGGGACTATGGGGACGGTGATTGATGTTCAGGTGTTTACTCGTGATGGTTTGGAGAAGGATGCGCGTGCTTTGAAGATTGAGGAGGCGGCGTTGCGGGAGATTAAGAATGATTTGGAGGATGAGCGCCGTATTTTGGAGAATGATCTGTTTTTGCGTATGGAGAAGTTGTTGATTGGTCAGGTGGCGTTAAGTGCGCCGGAGGATTTTATTTCGGGCTCTGTGATCAGTAAAGAGTATTTGTCCAATTTGAAGCGTTTTCAGTGGTTTGAAATTCATTTGGATGAGGTTGAGCGTCAGGGGCAGTTGGAGTCTTTTGTGGCGCAGGTTAAGGAGTTGCGAGGGCGTGCGGAGGCTTTGTTTGAGGAAAAACGGCAGAAGCGGATTAAGGGGGATGAGTTGGCGCCGGGCGTATTGAAAATGGTTAAGGTTTATTTGGCGGTGAAGCGGCGTGTTCAGCCTGGGGATAAGATGGCGGGGCGGCATGGTAATAAGGGTGTGGTGTCTATGATTGTGCCGGTTGAGGATATGCCTTATACGAAGGATGGAGAGCCAGTGGATGTGGTGTTGAATCCTTTGGGTGTGCCGTCGCGGATGAATATTGGTCAGGTGTTGGAGACGCATTTGGGGTGGGCGGCTAAGGGTTTGGGTAAGCGGATTGGTGAGTTGTGGGAGGCGCGTGAGGTTGGGGAGTTACGGGCTTTTTTGGAGAAGGTTTATAATAGGAGTGGAAAACGGGAAGATTTGGCCGCTTTTAGTGATTCGGAGATTTTAGAGTTAGGGAAGAATTTACGGGGTGGTGTGCCGATGGCGACGCCGGTTTTTGATGGGGCGAGTGAGGCGGAGATTAAGGGTATGTTGGAGTTGGCGGGTTTGCCGAGTTGTGCTCAGACGACTTTGCATGATGGGCGAACGGGGGAGGCTTTTGAGCGGCCTGTGACTATCGGTTATATGTATATGTTGAAGTTGAATCATTTGGTTGATGATAAGATGCACGCGCGTTCAACAGGGCCTTATAGTTTGGTGACTCAACAACCGTTGGGGGGTAAGGCGCAGTTTGGGGGTCAGCGTTTTGGTGAGATGGAGGTGTGGGCTTTGGAGGCTTATGGGGCTTCTTATACTTTGCAGGAGATGTTGACGGTGAAGTCGGATGATGTGACGGGGCGGACTCAGATGTATAAGAATATCGTTGATGGGGATCATCGTATGGATGCGGGGATGCCTGAGTCGTTTAATGTTTTGGTGAAGGAGATTCGTTCTTTGGGAATTGATATTGAGTTGGAACAGGTTTAGGTCCAAACTTCTGTCTGAACTGAATCAGACATCAGAAAATTTTCAGTGCGCCATCGTTCGTTGTTTCGGGAATGGAGCGAAGCGTATTTCCCGAAACGCCGTGATAGTTTCGGGAAATCCGCTTCGCTTCATTCCCGAAACAACTGAACATTTTCCAAACTAAAGTTTGGACTCCGATATTTCACCGTTCATTTTTTTGCGAGAATTCTGACATGAAACCAGACTTACTAAATCTCCTGAATAGTCAAGGACAGATAGAGGATTTTGATAAAATTTGTATTAGTTTAGCTTCTCCTGAGAAAATTCGTTCTTGGTCTTATGGGGAAGTGAAGAAGCCGGAAACGATTAATTATCGCACTTTTAAGCCGGAACGAGATGGTTTGTTTTGTGCGAAAATTTTTGGTCCGAATCGGGATTATGAGTGTTTGTGTGGGAAGTATAAGCGGCTGAAGCATCGTGGTACGGTTTGTGAGAAGTGTGGGGTTGAGGTGACTTTGGCTAAGGTGCGGCGTGAGCGTATGGCGCATATTGATTTGGCGACGCCGGTGGCGCATATTTGGTATCTTAAGTCTTTGCCTTCTCGTATGGGTATTATTCTTGATATGACTTTGCGGGATATTGAGCGGGTTCTTTATTTTGAGGCGTATGTGGTGATTGAGCCGGGGTTAACGCCTTTGGAACAGGGGCAGTTGTTGAGTGAGGAGGCTTATATTGAGTCTTTGGATGAGTATGGGGATGATTTTGAGGTGCGGATGGGGGCGGAGGCGGTTTTGGATTTGTTGAAAAAGTTGGATTTGCCAAGTGAGGTTAATCGTCTTCGTGAGGAAATTCAAACGACTAATTCTGAGACGAAGATTAAAAAAATTACTAAGCGTTTGAAGTTAATAGAGTCTTTTTTGCATTCTGGGAATTTGCCTGAGTGGATGATTTTGAGGATTTTGCCGGTTTTGCCGCCGGAATTGCGGCCCTTAGTTCCCTTAGATGGTGGCCGTTTTGCGACGTCTGATTTGAATGATCTTTATCGGCGGGTGATTAATCGTAATAATCGTTTGAAGCGTTTGTTGGATTTGAGTGCGCCTGAGATTATTGTGCGTAATGAAAAGCGTATGTTGCAGGAGTCGGTGGATGCTTTGTTGGATAATGGGCGACGGGGGCGGGCTTTGACGGGTTCTAATAAGTTACCTTTGAAGTCTTTGGCGGATATGATTAAGGGTAAGCAGGGGCGTTTTCGTCAGAATTTGTTGGGTAAGCGGGTGGATTATTCGGGGCGTTCTGTGATTGTGGTGGGTCCGACTTTGCGTTTGCATCAGTGTGGTTTGCCTAAGAAAATGGCTTTGGAGTTGTTTAAGCCTTTTGTGTTTGGTAAGTTGGAGAAGCGGGGGATTGTGACGACGATTAAGGCGGCTAAGAAGTTGGTTGAGGTTGAGAGGGCTCATGTTTGGGATATTTTGGAGGAGGTGATTCGGGAGCATCCGGTGATGTTGAATCGTGCGCCGACTTTGCATCGTTTGGGGATTCAGGCTTTTGAGCCGATTTTGATTGAGGGTAAGGCGATTCAGTTGCATCCGTTGGTGTGTACGGCTTTTAATGCGGATTTTGATGGGGATCAGATGGCGGTGCATGTGCCTTTGTCTATTGAGGCGCAGTTGGAGGCGCGGACTTTGATGATGGCGAGTAATAATATTTTGTCGCCGGCGAATGGGGAGCCGATTATTGTGCCTTCTCAGGATGTGGTGTTGGGGCTCTATTCTATGAGCCGTGAACGGATTGGGGCGCGTGGTGAGGGGATGAGGTTTGCGAATATTGATGAGGTGCATCGTGCTTATGAGACTAGAACGGCTGATTTAAATGCTAAGGTGAATGTGCGGTTTTTTTCAGATAATCCGTTGTCTGTTGTTAAGCCGGCTAAGGGTGGGGTGAGGGTGTGTGTGGAGACGACGGTTGGGCGGAGTTTGCTTTATGAGGTTTTGCCGGCGGGTTTGCCTTTTGATTTGGTGAATCGTAATATGACTAAGCGGGCTATTTCTCAGTTGATTAATCTTTGTTATCGTCGTTTGGGGCTGAAGACGACGGTGGTTTTTGCGGATAATTTGATGTATACGGGTTTTTCTTTCGCAACTCGGGCGGGGATTTCGATTGGGGTTGAGGATATGGTGGTGCCTGATAGTAAGCCGGAGATTATTGGTGAGGCGGAGTCGGAGGTGAGGGAGATTGAGAGTCAGTATGCTTCTGGTTTAATTAGTCAGAAGGAGCGTTATAATAAGGTGATTGATTGTTGGTCGCGTACTAATGATAAGTTGGCGTCGGCGATGATGCAGCAGTTAGGGACTGATTTGGTTGTGGATAGTGAGGGGAAGGAGGTGAGGCAGGCTTCTTTTAATTCGATTTATATGATGGCGGATTCGGGGGCGCGTGGTTCGGCAGCGCAGATTCGTCAGTTGGCGGGGATGCGGGGGTTGATGGCTAAGCCGGATGGTTCGATTATTGAGAGACCGATCACGGCGAATTTCCGCGAGGGTTTGAGTGTGTTGCAGTATTTTATTTCGACGCATGGTGCGCGTAAGGGGTTGGCTGATACGGCGTTGAAGACGGCGAATTCGGGTTATTTGACGCGACGTTTGGTGGATGTGGCGCAGGATATGGTGATTCAGGTTCCGGATTGTGGTACGTTTGAGGGGGTGGAGATGACGCCGTTAATTGAGGGCGGTGATGTGGTGGAGCCTTTGCGTGAGCGGGTGTTGGGGCGTGTGGTGGCGGTTGATGTGTTTAAGCCGAATGTGGTTGAGCCGGTGGTTTCAAGGGGGACTTTGTTGGATGAGGATTGGGTGGAGCGGTTGGAGCAGGCGGGGATCGAGCGGGTGATGGTGCGTTCTGCTATTAGTTGTGAGTCTCGTTATGGTATTTGTGCTATGTGTTATGGGCGTGATTTGGGGCGTGGACATTTGGTGAATATTGGAGAAGCGGTGGGCGTGGTGGCGGCTCAGTCGATTGGAGAACCGGGCACGCAGTTGACGATGCGGACATTTCATGTGGGGGGAGCGGCGTCGAGTTCTGCGGCGGTGAGTCAGATTGAGGTGAAGTCTAAGGGTGTGGTTAAGTTTGAGAATTTGAAGTTGTTGCCGCAGCAAGCTGAGGAGGTTAAGTCGGTGGTGATTTCTCGTTCTGGGGAGTTAAAGGTTTTAGATGAGTTTGGTTTGATTCGTGAACGCTATAAGGTGCCTTATGGGGCGGCTTTGACTGTTGGTGATCAGGATAGTGTGTTGTCGGGGCAAAGGGTGGCGCATTGGGATCCGCATACGATTCCGGTGATCACGGAAGTGGCTGGACAGGTGAATTTGGTTGATGTGGTGGATGGTGTGACGGTGAATATGGTTTTGGATGCTCAAACGGGGTTGAGTAGTATTGTGGTGATGGATCAAAAACAACGCCCTCTTCATGCAAGAGAATTGCGTCCAATTGTGAGGTTGGTGGATAAGGAGACGGGTAATGAGTTGTTTATGCCGGATACTGAGGTGCCCGCGAGTTATTTTTTGCCGCCGCGAGCGATTATTAAGGTGGAAGAGGGTAGTTTGGTGGAGGTAGGCGATGTGATAGCGCGTTTGCCACAAGAATCTTCTAAGACTCGTGACATTACGGGTGGTTTACCACGAGTGGCGGATTTGTTTGAGGCGCGCATACCAAAAGAGCCGGCGATTTTGGCAGAGCGTAGTGGTACGGTGAGTTTTGGTAAGGAGTCAAGGACTCGGCAGCGTTTGATGATTAAGACTGCGGATGGGGAGGTTAAGGAGATTCCTATTCCTAAGTGGCGACATATTAGTGTGTTTGATGGGCAGCATGTGGAGAAGGGTGAAGAGGTTGTGGATGGTGCGCCGAATTCTCATGATATTTTGCGGCTTTTGGGTACGAATGCTTTGGCGGATTATATTGTGAATGAGGTGCAAGAAGTTTATCGGCTCCAGGGCGTGAAGATTAATGATAAGCATATTGAGGTGATCGTGCGCCAAATGTTGCGTAAGGTGATGGTGGTGAGCCCTGGTGATACGCGCTTGTTGCGAGGAGAATTAGTGGAGCGGGCTCGTTTGTTAGAGGAAAATGAGCGAGTGATTTCGGCGGGTAAGGAGCCGGCGACTTTTGAGCCGAAATTGTTGGGTATTACTAAGGCTTCGTTGGCAACGGATTCTTTTGTGTCTGCGGCATCATTCCAAGAGACAACGCGAGTTTTAACGGAGTCATCGGTGAATGGTAAGTGTGATGATTTGCGCGGCTTAAAAGAAAATGTGATCGTGGGGCGCTTAATCCCGGCGGGAACGGGGTTGGCTTATCATGAGGAAAGGCGGCAGCGGCGGTTGCGGCATTTGCATTATCGGGAGATTAAGCCGGTTAGTCGGGGGAGTTTGTTGGGGGGATAAGTCAAAGCCTTATTAATTTATAGAAATCCTATTTTTTTTTAAAATAGGATTTCTTTGATATACGTCCAAGGTGCGCCTTGCACTCCCAGGTGTCCAGATCACGCAAGCCTTGATTTTATTAGGCTCTGTCTTTTTAGCCCGATTTTGAAAATTGCCTTAAAAAGGCATAAGCCCCATTTTTAGTACATTTTTACATTTTACCCTCAATTTTCAAATCACCTCAAAAACATACAAGTCCCATTTTTAGTACATTTTGAGATTTTAACCTCACTTTTCAAATCAACCATCCCAAGCCGCAAAGGAACGAAAAAAACAATTGATTTCAAGGCAGGGCGGCCAAATTAGGCAATTGGTTGTGATCGTGGTTTTGGGTAGGAATTAGTTTGATCAACAAACTTATATTTTCCGGAAATTCTTAGTTCTTCCTCAATTTGGCGATAATATTTAGCTAAATTATTAATATCATTATTATTTTCATCCTATATTTCTTGTCGGATACGCATTATTTCTTCTATTTCATAATCATACATATTACTTTCCTTCATTAAAATAGCGTTAGGTTTTCCAAACGCCATCTCCAAGCCGCAAAGCCATTTCTGGTGTGCTCGCGCCACGCTTATTGAGCACTTTAGAAAGCGTTTTCCGGCTCGCCAATTGCCACTGACTTTGACTGCTCAAATTCCTTTGCGTGAGCCATCAACTCCCACTGAGGCTCACCCAACTTGATCGATAACAAAAACTGACGCTTTTCATCATTCAACGCCCGATTCACAAAAAGCCCCTTATCTTGTGACAAGGAGCTTCTTTAATAGCTGATATTTCGCTTTTCAAATCGCATGACAAATTTCAAAGGGTATCACCTGAATCTCAGCAAAACGTTGTCGGGTTTGCCAAATATCAAAAGCGTTTTGTAGCCTTAACCAATGTGCAGCGTTAGGTTTGCCAAACGCCATTTCAAGCCGCAAAGCCATTTCTGGTGTGATCGCGCCACGCTTATTGAGTACTTTAGAAAGCGTTTTCCGGCTTATGCCAAGATGATGAGCAGCTTCGGTGATAGATAGCTCTAAAGGCTCAATAACCAATTCTTTGAGAATTTCGCCCGGATGGGCTGGATTGTGCATATTCATGGTGTTATCTCGTTAGTGGTAGTCGTTGACGATTTCAGCATCTTGGCCAACAAAACAAAACGTTACACGCCAATTACCACTGATTTTGACTGCCCAAATCCCTTTGCGTGAGCCTTTTAATTGGTGCAATGCAAGGCCGGGTAAGTCCATGTCTTCGGGGCTTTTAGCTTGGTCCAAGTTGGATAGGATTAATCTCAACCGCGAGGCGCTTGAATGCCTGATTTGCTGCCTGTGCGATAAAATCGTTCTAAGCCCTTATGGATGAAGTTTTTAATCATGATGGCATTGTAACCTTTACAGTTACAATCAACAATCTATTATTTTTCATTTTTGGGCTGAAAGCATGAGCCCATCAATTTATTTAGAAATTTCCCGCCAAATTGCCAATCCTATCTCAAGATATAAAATTTCACAAAATTTCACATTGTGAAATTCTGTGAAAATGCCTTAAAATACAATTTCATTAAAAACAATGACTTAAAAAATTAGCGGATTAGAACTTAGACAAAAACGTGAAAATTGGGAACTGACTCAAGTACGATTTGCGGCGGAGCGATTGTAGGGCATACCACGATCTCGATGTGGGAGACTGGGATGCGAAATGTGATGAGCTGGTGAAAATTGGCATTGCCTTTTTTCTATTTACCCCCCTTTTCATCGCGTGAGCGTAAATCATCGATCACCGCAAAACTCCAAACCATAAAATTATCCTGTCGAGTACGATAGCGCAATTGGCAAACCTGCTCTGCCAAAGCCAATAATTCAGTCCGAGCCGGCTTAATCATATTGCCCATTCGCACTCTAAAAAAAATTCTTGACGCTCATCATTAATGACCATCCACTTTGATAGTCCATCATATCGAGCATTAGATCAATTTGACAAAGTTGTACAAAGTACTTGCACTGAGTACTTTGTAAGCTTTTGTAGATTGGGCGATATTTACCTTTACGAATTAAATCAGCACCTTAAAATCTGACTGGTGCAGAAATCAAAAAATGGCGCGAGGATTTTGAGCTGAGCCAACTCATAAAATTTTTCCTGAAAATTTGACACAAATTTTTAGAGACGCAAATGCAATGCCGGTTAGCGCGTAATATTGCGATTTGAAAAATTTCAAAAATTTTTGAAATTTTGAAATTATGATTGGGCTAGATCAAGATTTTCGGCTATCTCGCTGTTTTTGGGAGCGATGGATTAGGGTATATCGAGCCACGTAGCGACAGATTGACTTGTAAAACAATTAGCGCGTAACTGTTTTAATTGACACTTAAAAGTCAATACTAGGCACTTCTCTAAATCAATTTTTAATTTTTGGGTAATGTTCATAGTTATCACCAACGTTCAGTTTTTCGGGCTGGTAAAATATCACATATAAAATCTAAGTGTATTTTTTTTGCCTAAAATGTGGCTGTAGGTCAATAGTGGCGGGGGATAGGGGGCTGCACGCAAGTCGTTTTCTTTATATATACAAATAGAAAAAAGACTTGCGTGCAGAGACCATAAAAAAAAAAAGTAAATCGGACTTAAAACGTTGAAATAAGGGGTAATTTCAACTCCACCTAGCAATCTTATAAAGCTCGTCGTTCATATAACTAAAATCTTCACCATCATCAAGCGAGTTTATAAAGTCATCATCGCTTGATTGGGCAGCGTTCGTCTCAACAACGACAGACTCAAGCTGAGCTAAACGATCCCTGATCGCGTTGTACTTACCCAATAAGCGCGTTGTTGGTACATTTAGCCTACCATCCCAAGTAAGCACCCTAACGCGCTTATCAGCTATCGTTTTTTGGCTCACTAAAGGACTCAACCCCAACTGCCCAAGCCAATATCCAATCGTTTTGGCAGTAGGCTTCTTCCCCGCAAACCGAGTCAAACCGCTTGCCTGCAAAGCCTGTGCGTGCTTGGTGCAAAATGCCATAAACTGCTGATTAGCCAAAACATCAGCATAAGTAAACTCAAAACCCTCAATCGCCTCAAGCCGCCAATTATTACTCCTCAAGCCTACGAGTGGCAATAGCAGATTGAACAAATTCCAGCGTAGCCAAAAACTCTCATAAACCTCACCTTTTAACTTGACCTCATCTTGTTTTTCAGCTAAAATCTTAGCGTATCGTTTGGCTTCGGGTGCTGGTGTGCAAATTTCAGACGAAAACAAATGCTTTTTCTTGATGCGCCCCTCATCATAATCGCCCAGTGCTTGTGCCAAGTCCGGGTTAGCTTGTTCATATTCAGCAAATTCCTCAACGATTGAATCCTCGTTAACAGGTTTAAACGCTGGGTGTTTATCAATATCAACCCGCATTACATCCTCAAATTCAAAGCGGCGGCGTTGTGGTAATGTCACTTGCTCGTTTTTGTCAATCATCGCCTTATACTGAGACTTTGTGACTTTGGCAGCCTGCACTTTTTCAACTTTATGTTGAGCTTTGACAATTTCGCAAGCCTCTCCTTTGATCGCCTTGCCCTTTTCAAATTTCTTGTCGTCAGCCTCGACTAGCTGGACATTACAACCCATGCCCTCTGTCAATTCAGCATATAAATTGCCACAAAAATCTTGTTTTTCTCTCGCCTTTTTTGCCAAAACATCGGCATGTAAGTAAAGCATTTTTTTTTTTCTGGAGTCAAGGTTATTTGACAGTTTCCATCAATTTCTTGAATTGAATCCTCAGCTTGTTGGCAAAAATCCCAATTATTTAATGCTTGTAGTATATATTGCTTTGGATCTGTAGGCGCGTAGTTATGTCGAGTGTCTACATAATAATCTATCTTTTCGCACGGTCTTGATCTGAACAACATTTGAGCGCAATCGCTTGGAGTATTGCCCGCCATCGACAAAAAAAAGCCAAACGTGCGCGTAAATTTTTCATTTTCGACACTAACACCGACTGCCATTGACGGACTAAACACTACATACCAATATTTTTCAGATTCTTGCGTAGGCTTACCTAAAAAAGCCGTTTGATTAGGGAATTGGGAATTATCCGCCGTTATCATCAAACCGGCCTTTTTAGTAGGGAATGCCTTTTTTAAGCCAACTACGAGCTTTTCAGCTTGTTCTTTTGAATTGGTGGCAACCATACACCGCAATCCTTGTTTTATTGCCTTGTGTAGCTCCTCAATCAAATCTTTGTCTGATTGATGAAAGTAGCAAGGGACATCTTTATAGCGATTGTAGGTGTTCTTCGCTATTACAATATCGTTCCGATTGAATCCAAAATAAGCAAGGAATTTGAGAGTTAATTCGGTTATATTGTGCTGCATCAACACGATTAATTTAGCGTCATTAATGATCACTTGGAGTTGATCAAGAACTTGTTGCCGCTGTTTGGGTTTGATCGTGCCT
>JSZA02000155.1 GCA_000785145.2 Candidatus Thiomargarita nelsonii | reverse complement strand
CAATTTGTTTTTTTGGAGTACAAAGCTTTAGCTTTGTACTGTCTGACAAAGCTAAAGCTTTGTACTCCAACCCAAAAAAAACAAATTGACAGAGTACTAGACTCAATGCCATTAAGTTAAGGTTTTTTGTAGGGTGGGTAGAGCAGAGCGAAACCCACCAACTCGTTGAAATTTTTAACAATGGTGGGTTTCGCTATCGCTCTACCCACCCTACAATATCTCTTAACTTAATGGCTCCAACCCAAAAAAAACAAATTGACAGAGTACTAGACTGGGGGCTGTTTAAAACAGGTTCTGCGATTTATCGCCTACCAATAGACAAGACGTTTGATTCTCATCCCAACCAGGATTGAGGTTATCAAGCCATTTTTTCAATTTCTTTGAAACCTTAGTCGAAAAGCAATTGTCCTTTAAATCTAATTCGTCCAATTTCTTCAACTTCATCAAAGAATTGGGGATCTTTCCACTCAGTTTGCAATTGTTCAGCAACAGAGTTTCTAATTTTTTCAATTTCTTGAAGTTATTCAAGCTGGTGCCATTGAGTTCGTTGTCTGATAAAACGAGACTTTTCAATTTTTTCAATTTGAAAAAATTTTTATCCAGAGAGCCCTTGAGGTTGTTATTCCCCAAAGATAATCCCGTTACCTGTCCATTCTGACAGCTGACTCCGTTCCAACTACAAGGTGTATTCGTCATTTTCCACCCCTCGTTATCCAGCCAATTTTCACCATCAGTACTGTCATAGAGAGCGATAAGGGCTTTACATTCCTTTTTTGGGATTTCAGTGACTGAGTTGCATTTAAAAGTTGTTGAGTCATTATCCGTGATCGTCAGCACCGCTGTCTTTGGCTCACCTAATCCTGCGCCGCCGGTGACATTGCCCAAACTCAGTATCAGTGTTTCATTTTCTTCCACTTCGCTATCGTCAATGATGTCCACCATGAAAATTTTGTCAGCGGCATCGTCATCATCCCAGTTCAGTGTTCCGTCGGCTGCGGTGTAGTCGCTGCCGGCGGTGGCTGTGTCGTCACTGCTGGCATAGTCCACTGACACGGCTCCGCTACTACCTTCAGTGCGGGTGACGGTGATGCTGACAGTACCGCCGCTCTCGTTGACATTATAAGTGGCGGATGAAAATTGCAAATAGCTGTTAGCTGCTACCTGCTGTTCGTATGCACCTATGTCCACGATGCCATTTACAATACGTGGATTGCCGTCTTTATCTGTCGTTGGGATAGAAGGTGCGTTGTTGTCACCGGCTTCAATACAAGGTGATCCGGCCAATAAGTGATAGTCTCCGTTACCCGGATCAAGAAATAAGGGGTCGAGGTTGTTTAGGTTGCTTGGATCTATCGCTATAAGAATTGCGATATAAAATCCATTTGCGCTTTGATCAAAGTCGTTGCTGAATATTTCAACTGGAGATGGCATGAAGTTGTTGTTACCATCGTTGTTGAGATATAGGTCGTTTGCTTGGGCTGCGGCACTGTTATTCCAGATGATGTTGTTGTAGATGTAGGCGGTGTCAGTATCATCACGAAGTTCAAGATAAATACCTCCTCCCTTGCCGTAAGTCTCGCTGTTGGCCTCGTTATTGGCTATGGTGTTGTTGATGAGGGTTGTTGTGTCGAGATTAGAAATATAGATTCCACTCAAAAAAACTTGAACGTATTAATTTATTTTATGCGACCCAAAGTGGTGACACATCTATTTATTAGTATTATAAAAAAAATAACGACAGGGATTAGTTTTTAGCAGGGATAAGTCAAAATCCGGTGGTGAGTCAATGCCATCGCCTAACACAATGCCATTAAGTTAAGGTTTTTTGTAGGGTGGGTAGGGGCAATCCCTTGTGGTTGCCCGCTGCACCCACCAAACCTTTGAAATTTATAACAATGGTGGGTTTAACGTTCCGTTACTTCGTTGCGCTTTCGCTCTACCCACCCTACAATATCTCTTAACTTAATGGCATTGATCGCCTAACAGGGGCAACCATAAAGGATTGCCCCTACAAAAATGGCATATCACGTAGGGGCAACACCCTTGTGGCCACCTTATGGGTATGAAAATAGCTTGAGTCAAAGGCATCAGGAGTTCACTTTAAGAGAATAAAGGACCGCTATGTTGAAAAGTTACGAAGCGATTTATAAAAATGGCATATTACGTTGGCTTGACCAAAATCCGACGCAACCGAATAAAGAATTGCATGTTTTGGTCATTATTGAAGTGAATGAAACAAACACTTATAGCAGTTCAGGGCAATCTGTAGAAAATTTTGACCCTGAAATAAATGAAAAGTTGCAAAAATGGCGGAACGGAAATCGTAAAAAACCGCAAGGTGGACGTTTACGTCCCCTTATTCAGGGCAAAACTGTTGCTCAACGTGTGTTGGAAGATCGAGGATAATGACGTGGAAAAAGATGTAGAAAATAATGTTTGGCTTTATTTGGACACTTCAGCACTGGTCAAAATTTATGTGGAAGAATCTGAGAGCGATACTGTCGTTTCAGCCATTGCACAAGCTGAGACTGTGGCAACTTGCGTCATTAGTTATGTAGAAACACACGCTGCTTTCGCTCGTCTGCATCGAGAACAAATATTCACCGATGAGCAATTTGAGGTAGTTAAACATGAATTTGTTGAAGATTGGGAAGAGTATTTTCAAATACCTTTTACCCAATCTTTGATGCAACGAGCGGCTGAGCTTGCAGAAATTTATGCCTTACGTGCTTATGATAGTGTCCAGCTTGCCGCAGCAGATGTTTTATTTAATCAAAGCGAACAGTCGGTTATATTTGCCAGTTTTGATCAACGTCTGAATCTAGCCGCAAGTCGATTAGGTTTGAAACTTCTGAGCGAAATCCGTGCAAAATAGCGTAGGGTGCTGCACAAATAAAGTACATTATATTGGTCAATGCTCGATGAGCGCGATGCAAAGAAACGAGAAAATATAATTATTCTCAAGGCTAATAAAAAGTCTAGTACAACGGATTAGGGGAATAAACTGATTTAGTCGTGCAAAACATAAGGCTATTTGGATTTATTAATCCGTTTATTCCCCAAATCCGTTGTACTAAATGGACTTGTGTCTAACGATTTAATTAAAATAAGAGAGTGCGCGGGAACGCGAGCCTTAATTGTAAAATCCTATTTCTTTAAGATGATTTAATCGCATCCTGACTCAAACCAGTTAGGCTCGCTATTGTTTCTATATCCATGCCAGATTCTTGCATTTTTTTGGCAATTTCCAATTTGGCATTCGTCGAGCCTTCGTCACGTCCCTTTTGTAACCCCTTCTGTACTCCTTCATTTCGCGCCGCTTCGAGAACGCCTTCATTCTCAACCATCGCCATCATATAGCGTTCATAAGTTTTACGCTCCTCTTGACTCATTTCCATCAGAGCTAACTTTTTTCTAGCGATGTCGAGGTTTTTCGCTTTGAAGTTGGTTGGAACTGCCGAATGTTTGAGCATGTATATCCATTCGTCAAGTTCAGAGCCTATCACATCTTTAAAACGCTCGACATGAATCAAATAGTATTCAGGATAAATATCTTTGCACCGTTGATATTTTTTATTGTTACCCTTTCGCAGAAAGGAGAGGATTTCTCCTGTGTGTATTCCGCGAAAATCGTTGGCATTGTAATACACATAATCCTCGCCTTTTCCAAAGTTAAAGTAGAGCACCCCAATGATAATCACTTTGCTAACTCCATAGAGGAGACGTTCAAGATAATCGGGCGTTTGAGAATTTTGGATTTCAATGACAATTTGTCGTTGCTGATTATCTTTAACCAGTAAATCAAGGTGATTGGATTCGCTCTCCAAAATTTATAGGTTCAAGTACATCAAAGTTGGCTTTATCACGTAATAAGTGTTTTATTGCCCAGTCAAATCGGACCAGTTTGGTTTCGGTAGATATGGATATTTCCTCCATTAAGTAGTCACTTTTTTTCTGTCCAATATAATTATTCTCAAGGCTGATTTTTTCAGGATTCTTAGTATCCACCAAAACTTATATATTAATCAGGTGGATACGCTCCGCTTAATCCACCCTACATGTATGGTTTGTCGCGATACTTAATGGCATTGACGCAGAGCGTGGGAACGAGAAAAATCACGGTTAATGTAGGGGCAATCCTTTATGGTTGCCCCTACACGCCTTCCACCCGCACCAACGCTAAGTCATACATTTGTAACAACTTTTCATCTTCATATAAGACCGTTTCTGGTATTTTGGCGGCCATATCTATAATGGTTTTATAATCCTTTTGTGTCCACGCCTTTTTAAATCCCGCTCGTAGCACTTCTAAGCGAAATTCTTTTAAACGCTTATTTTGGCAATATTGTTTAAATTCACGCAATAAACGATTTTCGCGGATTTTTTCTAAGTCTTGCGCCTTATTCTGATCCGGCACATACCAACGTTCTGCCGCCTGTTGCTGCAACAAGGGATCATCTTTTGTCAAATGACGGCAGTCTTTAAAATGACGAGAAAGATAGCTATGAATTTGGCTCGGTACTGGATCACTCCCATTGTATTTTATAAAATTTAATTCTAGCAGCCCATCCAATTCTTGCATCACTTCATATTTTTTCCAGCCCGCTCCGATCAGTTTGGTAAATTCAGGGTGGATGTCTTGGCGCGTTGATGGGCGTTTTTTTAAAAATTGTTGCAACCAATCAATCGCACTGCGTTCATCTCTTACAAACAATTCTCGTTGTGGCAATTCTTTCGCCTGTTTGCGTTTTTGTTCATAGGCTTCTATTTGTTCAACGAGAAAAATCATGCCATCTCTTTCTTTAAAATGTGTCCGCAAGCCGGCTTGAAATTGTTGGCTAGACAGTGGCACGGGATAGCCATGGGCTATAAAATATGTCACCGTTCGATCATATAAAATCCGGGGCTCTCTTTCTACTAAAAATTCCAAGTCGCCGTCTTTGCTTTTTGTAATCGGTAGATATTTCAAATGGCTGGTGATAAATTCCCATACGCCCGCTTCTGCTCCACTCGCCTTTTTAAAGCGATCTTCTAAGCCGCCGTTGGGTTTATAAGCCGAAATAATTAAGTCTTGTTTTACCGCCGTTGTGGTTGTGACGGCTTTGAAACTGCCATGTTGTTTGTCTAAGGCGGATACATTGGCTATCACAAATCCCGCTTCTTGTACGGCGGTTTGAAGCATATTCCAGACGCTGGCTTGTGTGTTAGAAAATTCTACCGTCATCCAGTGTCCAGGTTTGAGAATACGAAAGGCTTCTTTAAAACAAGCCATCATTAGGGCACGGTAATCATTTAAGCTTTTAGCTTGTGTTTTGTTAACTATCGCTTCGGGTTTATTATTTGTAAACACTTTGAGCCAAGCTTCCCAGAGAAAGTTGAGTTCTGAATACATCAAATTCGCGCCAAACGGTGGATCAAGGAATATGTAATCAATACTTGAGTCGGCTAATGTGGGCACTGATGCCATCGTGGATGTGGATTGGCAATTTCTCGTTGGGTTGTTACCTCTCACAGAGAGAAAGCGTAAAATTTGATTAATTTTATGGGCTTCTATATCAAATAAATTACCTTCAGTCGGTAAAGAAGGCACATAATAGGTGCCAGATAATGGTCGATCTCCGCCGCGAGGATTATATCGCCTCATTTTTGTCGCGTGCCATGAGGTATTGAGTAGGCTAAATTGAAATAAGGGTAAATTGATTTGTTGAGTTTTATGTAGATAGGCGCCTAATATCCACAAATTTCGTTGACTATAAAAGTGATGTACATGTGTCATACCCAATTTGTCATTACGCCGAGATTCATCACCTGGCATCATGCGCTCGGTAGGAAACCAATAGGGATTGTCACTATTTTCTATTTTGTCTAATAAGGCTAAATCAAATTGATCGGGTTTTTTTTCAAAGCGTTGTTTGTCGATTGAATAATTTATCAGTACTGGGACTTGCTTTGCCTGCTGTATCGTTTCTCCAATCACTTTATCAAATCGCAAAATATGAGCCCTATCCAAAGAGCGTTTAGTCAATTCTGCCGAACAGTGAGGGCAAGGAAATTTGTCATGCACTTTATGGGTGCTTTTGTTCATGGCAGCTTCCCAAAAGTTCACTTCTCCCGCACATTCTGGACAAATAAAAACGTCTGACCAAAGTATATAATTAATACGCCCTAAAATCAGTCCGTTTGGGCTATCCATTTCACCTAAGACGACTTTTTTAATTTCTTCAGGTTTTTTTTTATTATTACAACGATGCAGCGTTTGATACATCCAGCCACATTCTGTCTCAACTTCTTGCAAAATCTGCCTTGCGGCTTGCTCAAAGGCTATCATATCCGCTGGCGCATTATAGTTATAACTGAGAAATGTCGCTGCTGGTGATAAGTCATTTAAAATGGCGTGTCGTGTGCCCAGTTTGGAGAAATTTCGTTTTCCATTTTCATCAGCCGTTTTTATGGTTCCATCAGATAATACGCGATAGCCTAATTCTTCAACTGTCCTTTTGTCGCCACACAATTGGGCGGCTATTCCTGTCATGCCTGTGCCACAAAAGCCGTCAAAGATGACATCACCTGGCTCTGTATAGTGCAAAATGTAGCGCATGATGGCTTTATGGGGGACTTTTGTATGATATGAATGGGCGTTATAAATGGGATTATTTTTTCCTTCACTGACATCGGCGGTAAAGGGTTCACGGTGATATTGTTCACTTTTTTTGTGCCATTCATTTAGAAATTCGGATAACCAAGGATTTGGGCAAGCGGTGTAATAGGGGGGATCAGATATGGCTAAAATCGCCTCATCTGTGGCATTTGGAAATCCCGGGATTTTTTTAAAATCAGGGTTTTGGAGTTGTTCGCGGAGTAAGTCTAAAAAATATTCGCGGCGAGCCGTGTCGTTTTCAAAGCTTAATCCTAAGCATTGTGTGTTATTTTTCATTGTGGTTTTTGTCCAAGATAAATCTTGGACTCCTAAATAGCATTTATATCTTTATGGGCTATAAACAATCCACAGCCCATTTTTCTGCCTTTGCCCAATCCTTGTTGTTGCAAAGTTATTGATTCTAGTGGTTTTAGATCAGCAATCATTAAACTACGAGTAAAAATGTCGCCATCTCGCCATTGTAAGTAATGGCTTTTGCCACATAATGCTTTGTGACATTGGATGCCCATTTGTTCTAATTGTGCAATCGCATTATCTACAAAAGTATCCTCATTTTGTTCAGGATCGGCGATGATATGCCGCGCAAATAATACTGGCATTTGGCTCAAGGGCTTTTCTTTAGCGTTGCCAATCTTTAGCGAGTAGTCTGCAATATCTAAAGTCATCCCAATCAGTGCTTGCGCTGCGGCAATGCGTTGTTGAGGTAGGCGCAGTATTAGCTTGGTACGGCGCGACAAATATAAAAGTTCATCATCAGGGCGATACCATCCATTGCCCGATTCTGCGCCATGAATTAAATGTAGCCCAGCTTGTGTCTCTTGTTCAAACCAAGGCAAAGCTTTGGAAATCGCTTGGGATAGCGCATAAGCATGTTCCTGTGGTAAACATGGACATTTGATGTCAAATGCCATATCTACAACGGATTGGGAAATAATAGGTGCTTTTTGAGGATTATTTTCTTGCCATAACATATTATTTAGATCGCAATTTTGTTGTTAAATATTAACATTAGCACTTGCTAATGTAAATAAATCCGAACACGGGAACGATCAACCCATTATCCCCTCGCCGAGGCTTAGGGTTACTTGCTTGAACCCATTTTTTTTTAAGGTGGAAGGCTAACCACTCGTGTTCAAGGATGACGTATTATACTTGAATTTTTTTATAATTGTCAAGTTTTTTAAAGTGAAGGGATGTTTATAAGCTTGGATGTACCCCCGTTTGTCTTGATTTGGGGTGACACCCGTTTAGTCGCCCTTTCTTTGTGCGGAGAAATCTTATCTTGGACTCCATTGAAAACAGTTAGTAAAAGGCGCCTTCTAAACGATCTTCCCAATTTTCTGGGGTGTCTGGATAAGGGGGGCGTACATCCATACGAAAAAAACGCTCACCGGCTTGTTGTTTGATAATTTCAATTAATTCTTCAAAAGTTTGTAATTCGTGATGCTCCATGAGTAATTCACTTAAGTATAACATTTAGTTCTCTCCTTAAAATATGTTAATGTAATGTTTACGGTTGCCGTTTTAAAGGCAAAAAATCCAAAACCTTAACGACTGGGGCAACCATAAAGGATTGCCCCTACATAAAATGCTCTGTAGGGGCAATCCCTTGTGGTTGCCCTTAACGGCGATGGCATTGTGTTAATAAATAATCCCTGTAGTTAAGGTGTTTTTAATTTATTTATTTATTTTATTATTTATTTTTGAGGACATTAAGTGAGTGACTCGCCTTTAGACGATAGCCCCCTTCAAACGGTTAAACTGTCGTTAGATGATACGATCCAATTTCGTTGTCACAAAGAGATTGCCTGTTTTAATGAGTGCTGTAAGCGTATTGATATTACGTTGACGCCTTATGATATTTTACGTTTGAAAAAACGTTTTGGTTTGACATCCAATGAATTTTTAGCCCAATATACTCTCCCTTATGAAATGGATGGAGATGGGATGCCGGGTGTCAAGATTAAAACGGCTGATGATAATCCAGCTTGTCCCTTTCTCAGTGAGGAAGGCTGTAGTGTGTATGAAGATCGCCCGACGGTTTGTCGATATTATGCTCTCGGTTTGATGTCCATGCGTCATGAAAATTCATCGACTGATGAAGATACCTATTTTTTAATCAAGGAAGATCATTGTCTTGGTCATAATGAGCCTCGTACTATCACGGTGCGTGATTATCGCAAAGAGCAAGTTGTGGATCAGTATGATGAGATGAACCGTGAATGGCGACAGATTATTTTGAAAAAACGCTCTGCTGGTCCTACTATAGGTAAGCCGACTCCGCGTAGTTTTCAATTCTTTTTTATGGGCAGCTATAATCTTGATGGTGTACGGGATTTTGTGCTCAGTGATGGATTTTCTGATGTTTATGATTTGGATGCCGCTACTGTTGAGCAACTGAAAACGGATGAGGTGGCTTTATTAAAGTTTAGTTTTAAGTTGCTAAAACAAGTGTTGTTTGGAGAAAATACTATTCCTGTTAAGGGGGATGCCATGCAAAAACGTGTTCAGCGGCGGCGTGAGCAGGTTAAGGCTGAGCCTGATAATCCTAATAAGGATTATGCTGGACCAGAAATGGTTTAATTTTTTTTATTAGTTGTTTAGCTTCGCTGACCAGAGGAGCGGGAAATCCGCTCCATTCCAGAAATAAAGTTTCGGGAAATCCGCGCAGCGAAATTCCCGAAACAAAAGAGGCGGCAGGCATGATCTCCAAACGTTGTTTCGGGAATGGAGCTACGCGGATTTCCCGAAACAAAACTTAAACTTAAAGGACTTATAATGCAGCTCAAAAATTTAACAAAACAAATCCTACTAGCGATGCTGTTCGGCGGCATCTTAGGTGCAATACTGAACGCCTTTTTTATGGAAAACAATTTCGTCAGAGAAGTGCTAGTCGGCGACATTTTCCACGTTATCGGTCAAATATTTATCAAGTCATTGAAAATGCTAGTGGTTCCGCTAGTCTTTATCTCACTCATTTGTGGTGTCGCGGCTTTAGGCGATATTAAAAAATTAGGTCGTTTGGGCGGTAAAGCACTTTTATTTTACTTAGGAACAACCGCACTTGCCATCACTCTCGCCCTCAGCTTGGCAGTTATCGTCGCACCCGGCGAGGGTTTTGATGCCTCTTCAACGACGGTACAAGAATTTAGTCCAAAAGAAAGCCCTTCCTTTGCCCAAACGATTATCAATCTTGTGCCTGATAATCCCGTTGAAGCGATGGCTGAAGGGCAGATGTTGCCATTAATCGTTTTTTCTTTGCTTTTTGGCATTGCGATTGTCATGGCAGGCGAATCGGGTAAACGGGTTGAACAACAATTTAATGATTATAATGCCATTATGATGCAATTGGTTGTGATCTTGATGATGGTTGCCCCGTTTGGTGTTTTTTGTTTAATTGCCAAAACTTTTGCTTTACAAGGCATTGAGGTTATTAAACCCCTTATCAGCTATTTTTTGGTTGTCACCGCCGCCCTCTTTATACATGGACTTGTCACTTATCCGGTTTTGCTTAAAGTGTTTTCAGGTTTGAATGTATGGACATTCTTGAAAAAAATGCGACAAGTACAAGTGTTTGCTTTCAGTACCGCGAGTAGTAATGCCACCATTCCGGTGAATATCGAAAATACTGAAAAAGAGCTTGGTGTAGATAATTCAGTCGCATCATTCACTATCCCACTCGGTGCGACGATTAATATGGATGGTACTGCGATTATGCAGGGGGTTGCCACCGTTTTCATTGCTAATGTTTATAATATAGATTTGAGCATGGCTGACTATTTGGCTGTGATATTGACAGCTACTCTCGCTTCAATTGGTACGGCGGGTGTACCCGGTGTTGGATTGATTATGTTGGCGATGGTGTTGAATCAGGTGGGTTTGCCTGTAGAGGGTATTGCTTTGATTATTGGTGTGGATCGTTTGTTAGATATGATGCGAACGGCTGTCAATGTGACTGGCGATGCGGCGGCTACTGTGATTATTGCTAAGAGTGAAGGTGCTTTGGATCAAGATATTTATAATAAATAAGTAGCCATCTAAAAATCCTATTTCTTTAAGAAATAGGATTTTTTTTTCTCGTTTCTCGTTTCTCGTTCCCACGCGGCGCAAAAATGCCATTAAGTTAAGCTTTTTTTGTAGGGTGGGTAGAGCGGTTCGAAACCCACCAAACATTTGAAATTTATAACAAAGGTGGGTTTCGCTCTCGCTCTACCCACCCTACAATATCTCTTAACTTAATGGCATTGACGCGAGGCAAAGGAATGCCTGCCTGGACGCTCCCGCGTCCTGCAATCAAAACTCGTCCAAACCGAAGCCGGACGCAGGAGCGTCCAAGCAGGCATTCCCACGCAGAGCGTGGGAACGAGAAAAGTAGCCATCTAAAAATCCTATTTCTTTAAGAAATAGGATTTTTTTTTGTTCCGCTTGCTTAATTAATTAAAGGAATGGTGCGACAAATGAGTTATATTTTAAAGCATTTTGATACTGAACTTATAAAATTTAATATAAGCTCAAATACTATAGAGGGTTTATCTGTAGAAATAATTGAATTCTATAGCAGTCAGTCACTTTTTCCTATTGACTTAGAGCATACAAATAGCGGCTTGCTAAAATGGCTCAAAAGACGAGTCATACCCAGAAACAGAGCGTTTGTTCAGGGCTTTCTTGCAAAACTTGGGCTTAATGTGAATGACACCAAGGGAATTATTGAGATTTGCAAAGGGTTATCGCTTAATGATTGCTATTGGATTGTAGATGATAGTTTTGACGGTACCTTTGATGAATACAATTTGTATGACAATAAATTGAACCCTACTCTGAGTTTTATGCATTTCAAATAGCTGAAACAATGGGGCTAAATGCCGTCAAATATAATTTAAATAAATGGAAGAAACAGCTTTTCTCAACATGCGAATTGTTTACGAGCAAAGAATTTTCTTATGTTCCAGTCGGCAGAATTGTGACTGACGGTGGCTGGGTGGCAGTTATAGAATATTACAAGGCACTTGGTAAAAGATATTATGAGTCGCTTGTAGATATGCTGATTTTTGATGCCGTTATATGCAATGAGGATAGACATTTTGGCAACTTCGGTTTGATTGCAGATAATAAAACAAACAAAATCGTAGAGACAGCACCTATATTTGATAACGGTTTATCGCTTTTTAACTATGCCATGCCAGAAGATTTAAAGGATGCCGATGCTTACGCTAAAACGAGATTGATGGCAACTTCACAGGATTTCATAACATTCGCAAAAGAAGTGATAACCAAAGAACCGAAAAAAAAATTGCGAAATTTAATCAATTTCAAATTCAAAAAACATTCACGATATAATTTACCAGCAAATAGGTTAAAAATTATAGAGGAATTTATTCAAAAAAGAGTGCAAGAACTTATAATGTGATCTCTCTCATTTCCAAAAGGCTCTCGATGGCTAAAAACACTCATTATCTAATCTTTTGATTTTAAATCCGCGCAATCTGTGAAATCCGTTTACTCCCCAAATCCGTTGTACTAAATAAAAGGAGACAATATGCGTTATCTCAGTATATTAATAATATACAGCCTAACAGTTCAGGCACAACCGCGATATGCCCTAGTCATCGGCAACAGCACCTACAACTCTCCCGGAGAAAAGGGCTATTTAACCAATCCTGTCAATGATGCCAAAGACATGAAGACTGTATTGACAGAGCAATTGGGCTTTACCGTCATTGACGGCTATGATGTGAAGAAAAAGGAGTTTAAACACCTGATTCAAAAATTTAACAGCTATTTGATAGACTCGAGTTGGATAGAAGCTGCTTTGATCAATGGGAATATAAACAAAGCTAAGCAGCATTTGGAGGGGTTACGCCTGCTGAGTCCAGAGTCACGGAGATTAGCCGCCTTTGAGGAAAGAATTTTATATGAGGAACCAACCGGCTTGAGGCGGCAAATAGTCAGTGTGTGGCAGGCAATCGTTCTGGGAGTCATAGTGATATTGCTGATATGGGGATGGCGGCATCATAAAAGGCAAATAAGCCCAACGCATAGCACTCGTTCCCATGCTCTGCGTGGGAATGCCTGTCTGGACGCTCCTGCGTCCTGCAATAAAATAAAAACTCGTCCAAGCCGGACGCGGGAGCGTCCAAGCAGGCATTCCCACGCAGAGCGTGGGAACGAGGAAGCTCCTGATATAGTTACCAACTCCATCGGCATGAAATTTAAGCTGATAAAGGCCGGAAAGTTTCAGATGGGGAGTAAAAATGGGTATGATTGGGAAAAACCCGTCCATTGGGTAAAGATAACCAAGGATTTTTATATGGGAATTTATCAGGTGACAGTTGGGCAGTATAAGAAATATGTCGATGAAAAGGGCGGGTATTTTGATCCTGATTATAACAAGCAAGGAGATAATGCAGCAGTAACAGCGGTGTCATGGGAAGATGCACAGGGATTTATCTCGTGGTTGAATGAGAAAGAGGGGGGCTCGCATTATAGGTTGCCTACGGAGGCGCAATGGGAGTATAGCGCAAGAGCCGGCACGACGACTGAGTATTCATTTGGGGATGATAGCTCTTTATTGGGAGATTATGCTTGGTATTGGGATAATAGAGAAGGAACCTATGCACATATCGTCGGACAGAAAAAGCCAAACCCTTGGGGATTGTATGATATGCATGGGAACGTATATGAGTGGGTTGCGGATATATATAGCAGCTATAGTGACCGTATATATAGTGATCCGACTGGCCCCTCTACAGGCTCGTACCGTGTGAATCGCGGCGGCGGCTGGTACTTCGCTCCGACGACTCGCCGGACTCCCGCCACGACGTCCTCGGTTTTCGTCTGTTGAAATTAAGTACCCCGTAGCACTTGGCTTTTTTACGCTTTTACGCTTGTCGGTTTTTGTTTTGACTTTTGTTTTTGACGGTTTTATGCTTATAGAAAATCTAGCCTCATTTATTTTGCACAGCGAGCGTGCGGAGCTTGCGTAGCCACGAAGCCGCTGGGCAAAATAAATGAGGCGGGCCGATAGGAGATCGAGCGGGGGTATGGGGGCAGCGCCCCCAGATCGCGAAGTAGGGTGCGTCCTACGCACCATTTGGGGCAGAAAATGTAGGGTGCGTCCTACGCACCATTTGGGTTGGGGCATCACTGGTGCGTAGGACGCACCCTACAAAAAAGCTTAACTTAATGGCATTGTTGCTTACCTACGTGAGTTGTCGTTAAATATTTTTATATTTTTAAATGAACGCCCCTATCAATGTGGTAGAATCAGTATCGAAAGCCATCCGTGCAAAGTATTTTGGACGGAGGAGCCGTTAGGAGTCCAAAAAGAGGAACAAATATGAAAAAATTACCCTTGGGAGTTCAAACCTTTTCCGAAATAATTCAGGAAGGATACCTGTATGTTGACAAAACCCAACAGATTGCCGAATTAATACAGAGCAAATACGTCTTTTTATCCCGCCCTCGTCGGTTTGGAAAATCTTTGCTAGTTTCCACCTTATCTGAAATATTTTCCGGCAATCAAGCCCTTTTTCAGGGACTCTATATCTATGATAAGATTGAATGGCAATCACATCCAATCATTCACATCGATTTTTCTGTCATAGACTTTTCCACCGAGACTGATCTACGAGAAGGGCTCCTCGATTTATTAGATGATATTAATGTCGATTATCAACTGGGTGTTAAAAAACGCGGCTTTAAAGCCTATTTTAAAAAAATCATCCAAGCATTATCAGCCAAAAAAGGCAAAGTTGTTGTATTGATTGATGAATATGACAAACCCATTGTCGATCATATCGATGAGATCAAAAAGGCGACCAAAAACCGCAAAATACTTCAAGAGTTTTTCGGCGTCTTGAAATATTCAGATGCCTTTTTGCGCTTTGTATTCCTAACTGGCGTGTCCAAATTTTCTCGTGTTTCGATTTTTTCCGAGTTAAACAATTTACGAGATATTACATTCTCGAAACCATTTGCCACATTGCTGGGATATACTCAAGAGGAATTGGAAAGTTATTTTGGACAACATATTCAGAGCCTTTGTTTTGAATTGGGGCTAAAAAAGCCGCATTTGCTGGCTCAAATTAAGCATTGGTATAATGGCTATTCATGGAATGCCAAAGACAGAGTGTATAATCCGTATTCAATTCTCAACTTGTTTGCCGAACAACAATTTGACAATTATTGGTTTGCCAGTGGCACGCCAACCTTTTTGATGAAATTAATCAAAAAGACAGCACTTGATGTCACTGTGCTTGAAAACAAAAAAGTATCAAAGATACTCTTTGATAGTTATAATCTTGAGAATTTGAATGTTTTCGCGCTTCTGTTTCAAACCGGCTACCTCACTATCACCCATATTGAGAGCGGAGAAGATTTATTGCCTGAATATACCTTAAACTATCCCAATTTGGAGGTTAAAAACGCTTTTGTTACCTATTTGTTTGAAATATTTACAACAAATAGCTTAGATGAAATTCAGCCCGTTGCCAAAAATTTACGACGGCATTTACAGGCGGAAAATCTTGACGGCTTTATGAACATCATCCGCGCTTTATTTGCCAAAATCCCGTATCCGCTACACATTCAAAAAGAAGCCTATTATCATTCGCTATTTTATATGATATTAGTATTGATGGGCGTTGAAATAGACTTAGAAGTGTTGACGGATAAAGGGCGTATTGATGGCGTATTGGCTTTTTCAGATAAAATTTATCTGATTGAGTTTAAATATGGCAAAGCGGGCAGTAAAATTGATAGCTTGGCTCAGAAAGCACTCAAGCAAATCAAGGACAAAAATTATGGTGAACGGTTTTTGAATGATGGGCGCCCACGAGTGTATCTTGGTGTGGGCTTTGCGGGTAAAGAGATGGGGTATAAAATGGAAAATAAATCTTAAAGTCAAAACACTCGTATTCTCGTTCCCACGCGAGGCAAAGGAATGCCTGCTTGGACGCTCCCGCGTCCTGCTTCGGTTTGGACGAGTTTTTA
>JSZA02000149.1 GCA_000785145.2 Candidatus Thiomargarita nelsonii | reverse complement strand
TGTCCAAGATAAATCTTGGACTCCTAGTTTTAGTTGTTTCGGGAATGGAGCGGAGCGGATTTCCCGAAACTTCAATCCAGATGTCCAAGATAAATCTTGGACTCCTAGTTTTAGTTGTTTCGGGAATTGAGCGTAGCGGATTTCCCGAAACTTCAAAGGGGGGATTATGTGGCAGTTTTTTATTGGGCTATCACTATTGTTTATCAGTATAGTTGGGTATGCGATACCCACAGTGGGTAGTTGCCTTTTACATAATTTTAAGCGGGTGATGACGGATAAGAATGGTACTCTCGACACTAACCAAGGTGTGTGGGTTTTGCGCCACGATGCGCCTGTGTATCCGACTTTTGATGCTAGCCATTCAAGTTCAATCCAAGCATTTGGAGAGTATTTATTGCCACTCAAAGTCGCCAAGCATCCGTATTCGGGGGTACAACGTGTACAAGTCAGAAAACTGGGAACAGAGACGGTGCTTGGGTGGATGGAAGGATATGATTTATTATGTCGTATCAAGCCACTTGAGAGCGATAAAGGTTTAGCCCGGAAAGTGTTTGTGAAAACGCCTAGGCTCGTCTATTCCGCTTATAAAGGATCATGCAATGGCAATTGTGAACAATTAGCCCGCTTTGAATTGTATTTTATCTTTGCCGAAGATAGGTTATATCAGCGTTATCTCATCTTAAAGGCACATAGGCTAAAAGATAAGCCTTTTTCTTCGTTCGCATCAAAACCGATGGGTTGGGTTAAATATGATCATACGATTCCTTGGAATACGATACTTGGCTTGCGCCCCAAAGCGGACAAGCTTTTGGCTTACACTGAAGAGAATGCCAGTGTGGAAATCGTGGGTGGAAATATCCATATTCCTATACTTGATATCAAGCAAAATTATTATCAGGTTGCGGCACAGGGAGAGGTTTTTTATATTCCCATTGACGCTGAAAAAGTCCAAGAAGAAGTCTGGATGACGGCGAATCAATTAGCGGATTGGTTGGCTCTACTCAAAGCTTTTGAAAAGGCACTTCCGCTACAAAAACAACGGACAGCGTTTGTCTATCGACTGAGAAAACAAATACAAGATTTGATTGGCAGTTATCCGCCAAGTAATATTGTGCTGAGTGAATGGCTAGCGAAGCAACGAGTACTACCTATCCGTCAAGATAGTCCACTCTTACAATATAGCTTGGACGAGATAGGCCGAAAAATCGAAGACTGTGAAGTGAGTTTGCTAGTTAATTGGGTGACTGAAATCAGGAAAGTGTTGCAAAATGTGTCCAGTGATTCGACACAAAAAGTGGCGTTTAGGCCGAAATATCCAACAACTTCTATTTCCTGCCCTTTGAGTGAGAAAGGTAAAAAAATCCCTGAATCATTAGAATTTGAGCCATCTGCGCCTCTCGGCTCGGATGATAATTATCGCTATGATCATAGTCTCTATGGTAAAACCGTTTATTGGTTGCCGGTAGAGTTTTTGCCATAGTTAAATGTAGGGTGGGTAGAGCGATAGCGATACGAAGTGGCGGGACGCCCAACCCACCATTTTTAATCGTTAATCTTAATCGTTTTGGTGGGTTTCGCTCCGCTCTACCCACCCTACATTTAATTATTTCTTTCTCGTTTTGGTGGGTTTCGCTCCGCTCTACCCACCCTACATTCAATTATTTCTTTCTCGTTTTGGTGGGTTTCGCTCCGCTCTACCCACCCTACATTTAATTATTTCTTTCTCGTTTTGGTGGGTTTCGCTCCGCTCTACCCACCCTACTTAAATTATTTTTTTAATTGTAATTATTGATAATATTTATTATCTTTTCTCTGGAGAAAATTCATTATGCCTAATTATCGTCGTTCTCATGTCGAAGGCGGATGTTACTTTTTTACTGTCGTTCTCGCTAATCGGAATAATAGCTTATTAACTTACTATATCAATAACTTACGACAAGCCTTTCGTGATGTCATGAAGGTGCATCCTTTTAAAATAGATGCGGCGGTGGTTTTACCCAATCATCTTCACTGTATTTTGACCCTACCGGTTGGTGATGACAATTATTCTATGCGATGGCGACAAATTAAATCCGCATTTTCTCGTCAACTTCCCTCTATTGAATACCGTACCAATAGTAGGATAAAAAAAGGTGAACGGGGTATTTGGCAAAGGCGGTTTTGGGAGCATGTTTTATGTGATGAACGGGATTATCGTCAACATGTTGATTATATTCATTACAACCCGGTGAAACACGGTTATGTTAAACGAGTCGTGGATTGGGAATATTCTTCTTTTCATCGGGCTGTGGCACAAGGGATTTCTTTGTCAAATTGGGGTGGCTCCGACAAAGAAATGGATTTGGAGTATGGGGAATGATATGGTGGGTAGAAACCCACCCTACAATAACTAAACTCCACCAATTCCAGATTAGACCAATAATCGGCCCACCAAGACATTTAATAAATGTAGGGTGGGTAGAGCGATAGCGAAACCCACCATTTTGAGATAACGCCACTTTGGTGATTTTTGTTGCGCCTTGAATATTTGCATAACGCATCAGCAGTCATCCATCAAAAAACAATCCAGATTATCCGGTGTAATTATTTTGGTTTCACTATGCGGATAGGCTCTGGTAAAGGTTTTTGGAAATCGCGCACTGGCATTGCTCCATTTGAACTCCCACGCAAAGAGTTTGCCATCGCGTTCTTCAAGGTAGTCAATTTCCTGCTGCTGAGCCGTGCGCCAAAAATAGCAGTTGACACTCAAGCCCCTATTCGCCATACGCTTAATTCGTTCGCTAACCAAAAAATGCTTGTCTGGGACCTATCAGGAGAATAGCTTTTGGCTCATTAAGTCTTTTTTGGATCAATCTGCTTACAAGGCGTTTTATTAGCATTTTCGTCTTTCTTATCCGTAAATTATTATGTTTTTATACGAAAAAAAAATGCATAATATATTTTTTTTTATCTGTTTGTCAATCGCCTACATTAAACTCGTTCTAAATAGCTAGGTAGGTTGGGCAACACCACGCTTTTGTCCATTTTAGCCGACAACGCAAGCTTGTCAGAGAATTTTCATTCATCATTTGACTTTCTCAATTTGACCCGATAACGCAAGATTGTCAGCATCATCACAAAAATCATCATATCATATCCACCGTTGCTCCCATAAACTATAATCTAATAACTAGCTTTTCAGATAAATAAAATAATTTTAGGATGGCAAGTATTTATGTTGTATAATTGACACACAACTATGAAAAATTACCATAGAGGTTTTAGCATGACAAATTGGGGATTTACACTGAACAACGTCACAGCAAGTTGGTCCAAAAATAGCAAAAATATATTAGAAGGGGTCAACTTCACATTTGATATTCACAATGTTAGTACAGCAGCCTTACCTTTAATGGGTCCGAGTGGACAAGGAAAAAGTACCTTGCTCTATCTGCTCGCCGCCTTAAAGTTGCCATCGGCGGGGACAGTGACTTGGCACTTTCCTGATGATCCAAACACTTATGTATTCGGTCAAAGTCTCCACACCAAAGACATTGTCCAATTACGTCGTCATCGTTTCGGCTTTGCTTTTCAAAGCAGCACATTGTCCAAGCATTTAACCGTTATTGAAAACATTGCTTATCCTCTTTTGCTACAGGGGCAAAAATGGGAACAGGCATTAAAAGTTGCTAAAACCACATTCAAAGACGTCTTGCTCCCTTCTGAAAAAAAGGAAGAAAAGAATTTAATGGAATTGATGGAGAGTTTTCCCTCACAACTATCTGGCGGACAACGACAGCGGGCGGCTTTGGCGCAAGCGTTTATTCATAACCCCAGCGTCCTGTTTGCCGATGAGCCGACAGGACAACTCGACGTGAAAACACGTAGACAAGTCATGGGGGTACTCAAACAGTGGCTAGAAAAGGGGCAAGGAAAACGTTGTTTGATCTGGGTGACTCATCATAATATGGGTGATTTAAATTTAATGGAACTTAATGATTTACTCTTTATTGAAGACAAAAAATGTGAATCACGAGATCGTACTTGGCTAGAAAATTGGATTGAAGACAATGAAGGAGTGCAAGCATGAATAGTTGGCGACTCGCTTGGAAAGAGTGGTATCGTAGTAATCGGAGTGGTCAACCCAATCGCGATTTCTTATCGTTAACCGTCTTATTGTTTTTAACTTTGACATTAGCTTTACTGTTATGGGGTGGGCGAGAAGGTCTCCTCAATAAATTTGTCGATGTCTCCGTTGGTAACATCGAAGGCGCTGGTATTCCTATTTGGTTGGCGGCCAATTATACCAATCTCCACGGGATTGACAAAAATTTGTTGCAAGCATTACGGCAACAAAATATCACGCTTTATCCTTATCGTGAAGTGGAATACCATGAAGTCGATTTGCCCAAGCATGGCGAAAATGGTCCCCAAATTTGGGCAAGCACCAGTGAAGAAAACGTCCCCTTTAATGGTTGGGCGGTTTCATTTCAAGATCCATTATGGCAAATGGGGATGAAAACCCCGCCCCATTCCTCTTTACCCCTAGAGATTATTCTGAATAGGAGTTTATTTGAACAACATTTCAACTGTAGCGCATACATCAAGGCACTACAAAAAAAACAGGTGTCAATCGCCCAATCCGATAATTTAGACTGTTTGGCAAACGGCATTCTGTGGTTAGAGATAAAAGTGGGCAGACATAAGGAATTGCATCCCTTTCGTATCCATTGGCAAGCACATATACCCACCATGGAAAATTTAGCCTTTTTATTTCCACTCAGTACACTGAATACCTTAAAAATGGCTAAGCGCCAGAACGCTGTTACTTATTACCCGGAACAAGCGCATCAAAATGATTGTGCCAATCAAAACAATCGCGTGAAAGAGTTAATAATATGGGGATTATCTGATGAATTAATGAGCAAAATAAGTGCTTGCTTACAGAATGCAGAGAGAAATCACACTAGACTGACCCTAAAAAAGCCTCTTCCCAAAAGCTGGGTTGCTGAGTGTGCTAAACAAAACGGTCTTTCTATCAAAGGAAAAGAGGATCGCCCCTCTCCCCCTTTTATTCAGATAACGGAAGAATTACCGCAAAAGTATTGTTTTCAATATGATGCGGAAGATTATCTCACGATTTCGTGTCAAGGAAATTGTCAACCATGTCAAGCGATTTCGACTGATAGAATAGGGGAGGGGGTTGAATGTAGTGAGACAAAAGCAAAGATAGATATGATTGCCATGACGGGCAGCTATCAAAAAGCGTTTGCTTATGTAGAAAATCGCTTTGCCCTTTCTAGTCAAGTCGACAAACTCAAAAAATTTAGGACAAAACAAGGAAAACAAGCGTTTTATATTCCCTCTATTTATGACGATGCCTTAGTTCGCTTTAGATTCATAGATCAAATAATGGGCATACTTCAATGGGCATCTAGTCCATTTTTTATCATTTTCTTAATTATTCTCTTGCTGGTACAAGTGGGGATAGTTATCAACCATCGCAAGCATAACTATGGCATACTGCTGTCTAAGGGAGTATCTCGTTGGCAAGTGCGCGGCATAGTCGTCATGCAAATCACCCTGAGCTTTGCGGTTGCTATGGTTTGTGCTGTGCTCGTTGACGAGGCAATGCAGTGGCTGCTGGCTGGGATGTTGGAGAATGTCGCTACAATGAAACCTTATATTGATCATATTATAATTGGTCAATTAGATTTATTGCCACTTTCAGTGATGGACTATTTCTGGGTAGGGACTGCTATGCTGCTTGTGTTGTACATTATCACTGAGATTTCACTTAGGGTGATGATTTTAAAACAAGAGAGAGAGCCTGCTTATTTGTTTGATTGAGTCTGTCCAAGATAAATCTTGGACTCCTAAATGGCGATTGAAATAGGAGTCCAAGATTTATCTTGGAACGATAAAAGAACGTATCCGATTACATAGGTAAAAATGATGAAATTGAAATCAGTTTTGATTGAAAATTTTCGGGCTATTGAGAAAATCCAATTGCCATTGCATCCGCAATTAACTGTATTAGTGGGAGAAAATGGGACTGGCAAAACCAGCTTTCTGGATGCCATCAGCATGGTTTTAGGAGAAATTCCGAGTTATTTTAAACTTCAAAAACGACGCTTTTTTGATGACAATGACTTAACAAATCACTTAAAAAGTTCTATTGAATCGGCACCTTATGTACGAGTTCAACTTGAAAACATGGCTGGTTTAACTTGGCACTATGAATCACAGCCTAGCCAGAAAAATGAGCCCCAATTGAACAGTTTAACTGAGCTGCACAAGTATTTAGAACAAATGATAAATGATTTGAATGAATCTAAAATCGTTGAAATACCCGTGCTGGCTTACTACGGTATGAATCGTGACACTTTAACTATACCAAACGAATCGCAATTTGATCGAGAATTTCATCGTTTTGATGCCTTAAAAAACGCTCTCAACGTCACCCCTGATTTTGGGACGCTGTTTGAGTGGTTTTTTGGTCAAGAAAATTTGGAACATAGAGAAAAGTTTGAGCGCAAGGATTTGGATTATCA
>JSZA02000153.1 GCA_000785145.2 Candidatus Thiomargarita nelsonii | reverse complement strand
AGACGATATTACTCGGCTACTGACTAAACAATATGCCGATATTTCAGAACGCATCAACCAATTACAAAATGAACTTTCTCGTTTTATAACTGAGCGTACTTCAAACACTTTTTCATCAGCCACTGCCAAGTCACTGGAACAGACGTTGAAAGAAATTCAAACACGGGTGGATGATGTCAAGATTCAAAAAGATGAATTGTTACGTCCATTTACCATACTTTCCGACACCGTAAGAGAGATTTTTCAATACCAAGGCATACAAATTACCGAAAAGATGATGCTAGGAGATGCTTTGGGTTCGATAGCTTCTGAAAAACTTTCGTATGGTGAAAAACAGATGCTCAGTTTTCTGTGCTACAATGTTTTCATTAATAATAGTATTATTTTTGTTGATGAGCCTGAATTGAGTCTTCATGTGGATTGGCAAAGACTTTTGTTGAGAATACTCATGCAACAAGGCACCCAAAACCAATTTCTGGTTGCGACGCATTCGCCGTTTATTTACGCGAAATATCCTGATAAAGAATTGAGATTGGATAAAGGGGAGGAATAATGCCACAAACTTCGCCTATCACCGCCGATGAACTCGTTGCCACGCTGAGTCATACAACGCTACCAACCATTCTTGTTGAGGGTAAATATGATATGACGATATACCGATGGTTGGAAAACCGCATTGGGCTACCTAACACAGATATTCTTCCTTGTGGTGGTAGGAATAATTTGCTGGCGGTGTATAACAGAAAGTCTGAGTTTCCCCATCTCAAAACGGCTTTTTTGGCGGATCAAGATATGTGGTTGTTTACGGCTATTCCAGCGACTTATGTTGACATCGTCTGGACAAAAGGATATAGCATAGAAAACGATATCTATGCGGGAGCGACACTGGAAGAATTGTTGGACAAAGACGAACGTAACGACTTTAAGAAGGTACTTGAAAGTGTGATTGAGTGGTTTGCGTTTGAAGTTGAACAATATCGGGCGGGTAAAGAGCATCAGGTTGATTTTCATATCAATAAGATTGTGAAGTTGGGCGAAACGGGCATGAGTGCCAATTTAATCGCGGTTCGAGGCTTTCAATCTCCCTCCCAAAACACTTTATCAGAAATCCAATCTGAGTATAAACTTAAAGTGAGGGGGAAAATACTTTTTGAGCTACTCACCCGTTATCTCAGTGCTACCAAACGAAAACCTAAGCATAGTACCCAAGCACTTTATGAGATAGGAATTAAATTGGTTGAAAAACCTGTTTACATGGAAAGATTGGTAAGGTTGCTCAATAAAGCACTTGAAAATTAACCTACTCAACCGATTTTAATGGTATTAATAACGAGTCCAACCCGCTGGTGGGTTACTTAGGCATTTTAATCAATTGCAATACTAGCCGCAACGCCAAGACATTCGAGGTTTTAAAAACATCGAATGTCTAAACGTCAGCTCTTATTCATTAGGTTCAAACGGATTAAACAAATCCAGATCAGGAACTTTTTGAAAATCTTTGACATTGCGTGTCATCAAGGGCATTCCTAGATGCAAAGCGGTGGCGGCGATAATAGCATCAGGCAGTTTCAGCTTCGTTAATTGCCGATACATAATTCCACAATCGTTCAAGTTTTTTGATCTTGGCATCAAAAGCACTTGGAGTCCAAAGCTTTAGCTTTGGACTAGCCCCCTGCCAGGCTTTGGACTCCAACATGTCAAGTAAAAAAAACTTGAACATCGAGTAAAATTAAGTACAGAATCATGAATTTTAATGTCTTTTGGAGTACAAAGCAATCGCGTAAACAGTTTGTGCTTCCAAACCGAGCAGCGTTGTCGACTCCAAAATAACCGAAAATTCATAAGAGACGGTTTTATCCGATAACCTTGGGCAGTGAGCATCACTGTTTGCACACTCACAATGCACTTTATAGATCAATGCCATTAAGTTAAGCTTTTTTGTAGGGTGGGTAGAGCTTCGCTGCACCCACCAACTCGTTGAAATTTTTAACAATGGTGGGTTTCGCTATCGCTCTACCCACCCTACAAAAAATCCTTAACTTAATGGCATTGACTTTATAGATGCCCCCCCAATCCCGCCGTTGCTGCATTAAAACGGTTTTATCCTCGAACTCTGAGATAGACATTAAAAACGTACCAGAACGAGTCGCACACAACCTATATCTCCTCTAGTCATCATCGAACCTTGCAAGATGAATTGAAAGCCATTCTGGAAGAAGCAGCCAAAATTCGCACCCCCTACCGGCGCCAAATATCGACTCAAGTACCAAAAATTGGACTAAAAACTCCGGCTGATTCCCAAGAATTTTACAAAACTTGAATTATATCTGGTTTTTTATTTCCAAGTAAGTGCGTGACAGGGGGAGTTGAGTTTTCATGCTGATAACCCGCTGGCACCGGTTTAGCAAGGTTCACTCCTTCAGCAAGATTAATGTCTATTAAGATTAAAGCCAGATAAATATAAAAATATTAAAGTGTTGCTTTATCCACGCAAACACTTTTTCAGTATTATCAGGAGTTAATTCTAAGGCAATTATTTCATAATATGCCCTTCGCCTTGGTTATCTTGATGCCAAGATAATTGAAAAAATTCTGGTTTTGTCGCGCATTGTTTAAAGGTTTGAATCAAATTATCGACAATATAAAATATTGAAAATAAATAACTAATATTATTAATGGCTTTAGACTGAGCCGTATTTTTTTCATAATCGCCACTACGACTGAGGAGGCGAATAGTTTGGCGTACCGTTTCAGGCGCACTACCCAGAATATTATTGAGACTGTGCGTTAGGAAAGATAACATTTCTTGGTTTGTTTGAATCGTCATTTTTTTTCTCTTGTTAGCTCAACAAAAATATTTTAACATTTAAATCTTTCAAAGAAATCCGATTTCTATAAATGTTAAAATATTTTTGTCCCAAGATAAATCTTGGACTCCTATTTTATGCCTAAAAACTTTCTTCTTTTTATATTAATGGTGCTAGCCGCGATTTTAGGCGGCTTAAAAGCTTATATCGATCAGTTATTACGCACCGAATTAAATTTGGCGATAAATTCGGTTGCTGATAAGGTGACTATAGAATATTCAGATGTGACAATTTCTTTGTTGGGTGCTGTTGTCATTAATAATCTACGCTTTGGTGAGGTGCATATTGATACTGTGATATTTCATAAGGCTTATCAATTCTATCCGCTAAGTCAGTTACCACAACAGTTGTTAATATCCATTAAGAATGTAGAGTATTCTATCAAGGATACGGCGGCGCCTGCTCCTCTACTTTTATCTATGCTTGGATATGCGCCCTATTATTTGACTCCTAGAGATTTGCGTGGCTTGGGTTATGCCCATATTAATGCTGATATAGATATCGAAGCCCATTCAAACCAAGATATTGTCTCTCTATCGGGCACAATTAGTGCCAAGGCTTGGGGGGATTTAAGTTTTTCAGTTGATTTAAATAATGTCCCGCCCCCAATACGCTGGAGCAGTTCACAGGGGATACTTTTAGCGGCATTAACAGCCAGTTATACTAATAATGGGTTGGTTAATCGAGTTTTTACAGGTTTGGCTCAACGTGATAAAATGTCTCTTAGTCATTTTAAAGATGGGTTGATTAGCAAACTTAAAAACGATTTGAGTCAAGCCAGCCGTCTATTAGATGTTAGTGTTTTGGAGCGATTTATCCAAACGCCTCAGACGCTGACTATCGCTTTGCAACCAACGCCTCCGATAAGGCTAAATGCTCTGTTTTATAGTTCTCTAAAACGTCTTAATTTAAAAATGACTACCACTTTTTCACTTGAATGATTTACACTATGGTTGTCCAGAAAAGTAAGTCAAGTTTCGGGAAATCCGCTTCGCTCCATTCCCGAAACAACGAATTTGACTACCACTTTTTCACTTGAATGATTTATACTATGGCATCATATAATACATTTATTAACTAACAAAGGAGAAACTTATGTTGGCTAAAAAAGCCTCAATTCTTGCCATTTTAGTTTTATTTTTCTCGTCTTACGCAATGGCGGGGGATCTAAGAACCGACGATGGTTATGTGATTTATTATAATGCCCTCAATACCACGATGCTACCAAAAGAGGTGGCGCGGGCTTATGGTATCGTGCGGAGTAAAAACCGTGCTATGTTGAATGTCTCTGTTCGCAAAGGCGGCGAAGGCAGTCTCTTGCAAACGAAGGCTGTATTGGCAAAAGTCACGGCTCAAGCTGTCAATCTCACTGGGCAGTTGAAAAAACTCGATATGCGACGCATTGAGGAGGGTAATGCGGACCAGAGAGCCATTTATTATATTGCCGTATTTTCTATCACTAATGAAGAAATGTGGAATTTTACGATTAATGTCGAGCCTGAGAATCAAGCTAAGGTAGAGGAAATCAAATTCCGTCAACAATTTTTTGTGGATTAAGTTGTCCAAGATAAATCTTGGACTCCTGACTGTTAATAAATAGCAGCCCTTTTGGGCTGCTTTTTCTATTTTAGGGACTGCTAATATCATGTCAACAACTTTGATGCCCAATTATGCACGATTGCCCATCACTTTTGTGAAAGGCGATGGCGCGTGGCTATGGGATACTCAAGGTACTCGTTATCTGGATGCCTTATCAGGTATTGCTGTTTGTGGTTTAGGACATGCCCATCCTGCTATCACTGCGGCTATTTGTGAACAGGCTCATCAATTGTTACACACTTCCAATATTTACGGTATTGCTCATCAACAAGCCTTAGCCGATGTATTGGTGCGGATAACGGGTATGGAGTCTAGCTTTTTTTGCAATTCTGGCGCAGAAGCGAATGAAGCCGCTCTTAAAATCGCTCGCTTATATGGGCATAATAGTCTTAATGTCAAACAGCCTACGGTGATTGTTACTGATGGTTCATTTCATGGGCGGACATTGGCAACTTTGACTGCCACTGGTAATCCCAAAATACAAGCCGGTTTTGAGCCACTCGTTGAGGGTTTTATCCGGGTGCCATACAATGATGTGGATGCAATGGCTGATGTTGTCAAACAACATCCTGAAGTCGTCGCTGTGCTTGTCGAACCCGTCACTGGCGAAGGGGGTATTGTTATCCCGGATGCTGATTATTTATCAAGGCTACGGGCTTTGTGTGATCGTCATAATTTGTTATTTATGCTGGATGAAATTCAAACCGGTATGGGGCGCACGGGTGAGTGGTTTGCTTATCAACATGCTGGTATCTTGCCTGATGTGTTAACGCTTGCTAAATCTTTAGGCAATGGTGTGCCCATCGGTGCTTGTTTGGCGCGTGGGAAAGTGGCTGATATTTTCCAGCCTGGTACTCATGGCTCTACTTTTGGGGGCAATCCCCTCGTTTGTCGGGTGGCGCTGGCGGTGATTGAGTCCATTGAGGAAAATAATTTGGTACAACGCGCCCAAGCATTAGGTGAGCGTTTTTATCAGGGTTTGACAAGTGCTTTAAATGGCGTAAGCGGAGTGCGTGATATTCGTGTTAAAGGCTTGATGATTGGCATTGAACTTGATAAACCTTGTCGTCATTTGGTGAGCAAGGCGCTTGATAAACAATTATTAATCAATGTCACTGCCGAGCGCGTCGTCCGCTTATTACCGCCTCTGATTTTAAGCGATGCACAAGCTAATGACATCATTACCACCCTTAGCCACTTAATTCGGGAAAATTTTCCTGCTTGACTCTGAAGGATATGCTTATGGCGCTCCGTCACTTTATCACTTTAATGGATCTATCTAAAGATGAACTCAAAACGCTTATTGCGCGTGCCATTGATCTCAAAGCCATGCAATCTGCGGCTAAATGCTATGAACCTTTTAAAAACAAAGTATTGGCAATGATTTTTGAAAAATCTTCCACCCGTACTCGTGTCTCCTTTGAAACGGCGATGAGACAGTGCGGTGGTAGTGCTATTTTTCTGTCTCCGGCTGATACGCAGTTAGGGCGTGGCGAACCGATTGAAGATACGGCACGAGTATTATCAAGTATGGTTGATTGTGTGATGGTACGCACTTATGCACATGAAAAAATTGAAGTTTTTTCAAAATATGCTAAAGTACCGGTCATCAATGCTTTAACTGATTTATGTCATCCTTGTCAGTTATTGGCTGATATACAAACCTATATTGAACATCGAGGGCGTATCCAAGGCAAAAAAGTGGCTTGGATAGGGGATGGTAATAATATGTGCCATTCTTACATACGAGCGGCTCATCAGTTTGATTTTGAATTAGCGATTGCTTCTCCCATTGGCTATCAACCCAATGCGAATTTAGTCGCCGAATTCAAAGAACATGTTAGCCTCAGCACTGATCCGGCACAAGCCGTTACGAATGCTGATTTAGTCAGCACTGATGTCTGGGCAAGTATGGGGCAAGAAAAAGAACATGCTAAGCGGGCTCAAATCTTTGTGCCCTATCAAGTCGATAGTCATTTGATGTCTTTGGCAAAATCTGACGCTTTATTTATGCACTGCTTGCCCGCTCATCGCGGTGAAGAAGTCAGTGCTGAGGTTATTGATGGTCCACAAAGTGTCGTCTGGGATCAAGCGGAAAATCGCTTGCATTCACAAAAAGCTTTGCTCGAATTCTTATTTGGCGAATAAATTATCGCCTTTAAATTCCTTACTTAAATGAGGCAATAAATTCAATAATTCGTTTACCGCAGACTGTTGTTTTTCTAATAGCATTTGTGTATCCGCCAATTCATTCCAATACACAATAGCAAAAATCAGGGGGAGCTTAATTGTTGCTTGTTGATTAAATTCTTCCCAAGCTTTGAGAAGTTGTTCTGGATGGCTTTGGCGTTGTTGACTTATCAAGTCAAGTAATTGATAGCCGTGACTTAGCAAAACGGAGTCAGGTTTGCGTAAACGTGCCAAGGGCTTACCTTCATGGATAACATGACGTACATCGTTTTTCCAATCGAGATTATCTAATGGCAGTTTCAAGTCAAACAGGGCAAATGCAAAGGCTTCTTGTAAATTTTGGGGAAAGTTCTCCTTGGTGAATTGATGGTAAATTTTACCCGGCGACAATGGCTCAAGGAGTTCAGCGGTATCAAATAGACGTAGTGCGATGGCGACTTCAGCATAATAAGCCTTTTTGAGATCAATGGGATTAGCAGCATCCAAAAAGGATTTCCAAGGACATAAGGACATTTTTTCCCATGATTCACGATAACGCACTTCAAAGTTGCTATCACCTAGTTGTGGTCCTAAGATTGATGGCTTTTTTGATACCGTCGTAAACAATGGCTCAAGTTGTAAAATAGCGGGATAATGGCGCTGTGAATAAGGTAAAAGAGAGAGGGGGGTGTATATAGAACGGTTAATTTTCCATCTCATGGCAACACCTCCTCAAATTGAAAAAATTTCACATTGCTCCAAGTCTCCTTGGGATGATATAGACGTATTTCTCCTTGTGCATTTTTGCTTAAACTCATTAAGGCGGCACCCATTTCTGCGATACTGTTTAAGACACTGTCATTCAATTCATTTTGTTGTAAATTGCTGTCATATTGCGCCATTTTAGCATGTTGCCAATTGGCTAAACTTTGCTGAATGTAGTCTAAAATGAGATCAGACTCTGCTGATACAATTAATAATTTGTCTTGAGTTGCCAAAAAAGGCAAAATGAGTGCTGCCAATAATCCATAAGTACGTTGTAACATATGAGCGAGGGGTACATTATTTATCAGCCACTCGGCTTTGCCATAAGTGCCAATTGTTATCAACTGTGGATGTGTTGCTAACCAGTTTAAATTGGCAGACAATTCATTTTTGAGGCGTGCATGTGGCGAATTGCCCTTGACCATTTTGTCAAGCGTCCAAAGTCCTCGTACTGATTGCGTTTTGAAATAGTTTAACGCATCTATGACACGATGAGTGTCGCTAGCATTCTCTTTTGGCAAATTTTGCAAAGCATGTTTCATGCGTTGCTCAATGCTTTGAGCCTTTAAATTTTCCGTCAGTGCAGATTTCCAATCGGAAACTTTTGCTATCACTAAAGCCACACCTAAAAATTGTTCGGGATGTGTTAATAAATCATCCCAATTGCCCGTTTCTTTCCCAACGGCTATCCATAAATCGCCATTCATATTTTATCAGTTATCAGTTATTAGTTATCACGACGCGGAGCGTCGAGGCAGGCATTCCCACGCGGAGCATGGGAACGAGAACGCCCGATGTTTCTCGTTTTCTCGTTCCCACGCTCTGCGTGGGAATGCCTGCCCGGACGCTCCGCGTCCTAGTCTAGTAGGATTTTTAAAGATAAATCGAATAATCAATTTTAGCAGATTGGCACTTTAAGCAAACTGTTCCAATTCTGCCTGACTAAAGCCCGCCGCCAATCGCGCTTCAACATTAAACGGGGGTTTAATATCGCCCGTAAAATATTGGGCTACCAAGCGCTGAAAAGTCGTCTCTGGCACTAAATTCCGCTCAGCACAACAATAAAAAAACCAACGCGAGCCTATCGCCACATGCCCAATTTCATCATGCAAAATGAGTTGTAAAATTTCGACCAAAGTTTGTAATTTTTGTGCTTGCAGCTTAGCAATAATCGGAGGAGTCGCATCTAATCCACGCGCTTCTAACACTCTCGGCACTAATGCCATCCTGATTAATACATCATGTGCCGTTTTCACCGCCATTTCCCATAAACCATTGTGGGCACTCAAGTCACCATACACATAATCTAATTGTTGTAATTGTTCATGTAGTAACAGGAAATGTGTTGTTTCTTCATCAGCCACTTTCACCCAATCGTCATAAAACGCTTTTGGCAAGTCACGAAAGCGATAGATTGCATCCCATGCGAGATTAATGGCGTTAAATTCAATATGGGCTAAGGCATGTAATAAAGCCGCTTGTCCCATTGGTGTCGAAAGTGTTGTGCGTTTTGGCACTTCTCGCGCTGAAACTAAAGATAATGAAGGGGGGAGCCCAGGAGATAAAATGGGCGCTGGTGGCTTGCTTGGGCTAAGGTTTAATTGATTGTTTTGCCATGCTTGCGCTGTTGTTCGGCTTAATTGTACCTTGCTATCTGTTGCCATAATGCAGCGGTAGGCTGCCTCAAATAGATTATTTGTCATTATTTTCCTTGTTCCATTGAATATCCCATCCTCCCGCTTGTGTCACAAATTCATCAGCTACACCGATATTGGGAATAGCAATCAGCGTATCTTCAAAATAAATCAGCGGAATAAATGGCCTTTGCCAAGGCGGTAAGCCAGCCGTTTGTAATAACTTTTTCACCGCTCGCCCATTAAGGATTTCTCCGCCTTGCCGAAAGCGTACTTGTAACGATGTGCCCGACTTTAGCTTGAGTCTCCCCCCTTGTACTGCCCTCAATTCGCCCAATGGTAAAGGCAGAGTTTCAGGGAATGACCAAATCAAATTTTGATTGGGCACTGGGGGCAAGTTAGGCATCGCAAATAAAAAGTCACGATAACGACGTATCTCGCCACCGCGCCAACGGACAACGGGTTGACGATCTGCTTTTGCGGTGACTATATCACTGAAAATATGTTGCAGTTGCACCGTTGATGGCAGGGGTAATCCGAGTTTTTTGATCCAAAATCGCAAAACATTGCGCTGTCGTACCGGCTTGAGGCGAGATAATGCGGGTAAAAACAACTGTGAAGGCGTCCCCCCTGTTTGCAAATCTTCTTGAGCCAATATTTGCAATAATTCATCCGCCTCTGCTTGATGCCGGGCAGATCGGCTTAACATAAGACTCACACGAGGCCAACGTTGCTCTAAAAGTGGTATAATTTCATGGCGTAGAAAATTGCGAGCAAATCGAGTATCAGCATTACTGCTGTCCTCAATCCAATGCAAATTGGCTTGCCGTGCATAGTCCTCTAATTGGGCGCGAGTGTATGCCAATAAGGGGCGGACGAGCCAACCTTTAGCTAAACGACTGATTGGGGGCATGGCTGCTAAGCCTGCAACACCCGCACCGCGCAATAATTGTAATAATAGCGTTTCGGCTTGATCATCGGCATGTTGTGCGGTTAATACAACATCGTCTGGTGCCAGTATTTGACCAATCGCATCATAACGGGCGGAACGGGCATTAGCTTCAAGACTTTCTCTAGGCGCAAGGCGGACCTTGACTCGTTTCACTTCACACGCGATTTTGAAGACTTGGCACACTTCTTGACAATGCTTTGCCCAGTTATCAGCTTGGGCGTGTAAACCGTGATGAATATGAATAGCACGTAATTCAAACGGTGGACGTAATTGTGCCAGCGCGTATAATAGCAAATGAGAATCTAAGCCGCCGCTATATGCTATCCACAAACGTTGCGTCGGGGGGCAGATGCCTAATAAGGTTTCGAGGAAATGAGGAATAGAAAAGCTCTCAACGGGTGAATCAAGGCTTGACATGAGTTTGGCCTATCCCAGTTTAAATTTTGAATATTGTTGATTGAGTATTCGACGTATTTTTCAATGGATTCAGTTGTTTTTTGATTTCTTCTAATAATTCACTTTCCTTAAACGGCTTAGTCAAATAGCCTGTTGCACCCATCATTTTTCCCCAAGCTCGCTCATGTTCTGTTTTTAAGGCAGACACAATCACAACAGGAATGGATTGAGTATCAGGAGAGCTGGTAATTTGGCGAGTGGCTTGATAGCCATTTATTTTACCGGGCATGATAACGTCCATAAGCACTAAATCAGGTTGGAGTTCTTTAGTCTTTTGTACACCTTCTTCACCATTCAAAGCATAATCTACCTCATAACCTATATTTTCAAGAATTTTTGTTATAAACTTGATTTCTGTTTTTGAATCATCCACTATTAATACACAACCCATAATTTTATTCCTTGCCAATGTGTACGACTGTTAACGCTGCCATTCTGGATTATTTAAAGCAAAGCTTAATAATAACACAAATTTGGCAATTGGGAATGAGCTTTTTTACCTAAGACGCAACTAATTAACCAATTAACAATTTAAATCAGATTTTCGCTGTGAGTTTGACTAATATCAACTATCAATATATCGCACCAGATTGTGTAAAACATCGCTCGGAGCTAAAGACTTTTGAATACCAGCCACTCATCAGTGTGTTGCTAGCCACTGACAACACGCCGGTTTCCTATTTAAGAACCTGCCTAGATTCTATCATCAAACAAGTCTATCCACATTGGGAACTTTGTATCGCCGATGACGCTTCAACAAAATCTAAAGTGCGCCAAGTGCTGGAAATTTACCAGAAAAAATATCCAACAAAAATTAAAGTCACTTATTGCAATAGCAAGCGGCAGATTTCTGCAACCACTAATGAGGCGTTGGCACTGGCAAAAGGTGAATTTGTGGCACTGCTGGAGTCGGAGGATTTTTTAACAGAAGATGCCCTATTTGAGGTGGTTAAGCAGTTAAATCAAAAAACGAATGAATCGGTTGATCTTATTTATTCTGATGAGGATGGATGGGATGAGTTAGAGCAGCGTTTTGTTAAGCCTTTTTTCAAACCAAACTGGGCACCGGAAATACTCAAAGGGCAAATGTATATTGGTCATCTCTGCGTTTACCGTAAAACTTTGATGGATGGTTTCAGATTGGGCACAGAAGGCAGTCAAGACTGGGATTTGGCACTGAGAGTCACAGAAAAAACAGATGCTATCCAACATATTCCAAAAATTTTGTATCACCGACGCAAGTATAGTTTTTCTAGGAACACACATAAAAATCATGCCATTAAAGCCGGATTAAAAGTGGTGCAAGAGGCACTGGTTCGGGAAGGGGAAGGCGGACAGGCAGTATTAAATAATAATGACCGTGTGCTTGTGCATTATCCGGTTAAATACAATCCTTTAGTCAGTATTATTATACCGACCAAAGATAAAGCGGATTTGTTAAGCCCCTGTCTGGATTCCATTATTGATAAAACAGATTATCCCAATTGGGAAATTATTGTAGTGGATAATGGTAGTCAGGAGACAAAAACATTTCAGTTATTTGATGACTATAGAAAAAAATTGGGCAGTGAACGTTTCAAAGTTCACCCAGAGTATAGCCCCTTTAATTTTTCTTATCTGGTTAATCAAGGAGTCAAAGCGGCACAAGGCAGTATAATTTTATTATTGAACAATGATACAGAAGTCATCAGCCCTAGCAACTGGTTAGAAGAAATGATTGGTTATGCACAGCGTCAAGCCATTGGCGGTGTCGGTTCTAAACTGTTATATTCTAACAACACGATACAACATGCAGGCGTTATTTGCGGTATTGACTGTACTGCTGGACACAGTCATTTGAATTTTCCGCAGCAAAGTTCTGGTTATTTTGATCGTCTAAGCTTTGTGGCAAACTATTCTGCTGTGACGGGTGCTTGTCTAATGATTAAGCGAAGCTTATGGGAAAAAATGGATGGCTTTGATGAACAACTTGTGGTGGCTGGTAATGATGTAGATTTTTGTTTAAGACTCTTAAAGCAGGGTTATAGACATGTGGTTTTGCCGCATGTTTTGTTATATCACCATGAATCTAAGAGCCGGGGAGAGATAGATACCCCTTCACAAAAACTGCGTGTTGCTCTGGAAATAGCGTTCATGCAGAAACGCTGGCCAAAAATATGGATGCCCGATCCTTATTACAGTCCGCACTTTAACCAAAAAAAGGCTGGAGATTTTTCCTTGAATCCAAAGTCGATTTATGCGGTATCTGGGGTGACAGATTCCCTTTATAATGATGATAATTCATTTATTTTCAATAAGTTGAAAATAATTGCGGTTAGGTTATTGCCGCGCAAAGCTGTTAATAAGTTACGGGTATTTTATTACTGGGTAAGGCTTTTGATTAGTAAATTAAAACGGAAACATCGTCCAAAATAAATTTTGGACTCCAAAGTTGGTAGGCGTCCAAGATTTATCTTGGACGTATCGAATAAATAACGGATAACTGATAATGGAAACGACTAAAATTCGACTGGATAAATGGCTATGGGCGGCGCGTTTTTTTAAAACTCGTCGTTTAGCGACAGAGGCAGTGACAAAAAATAAAGTCTACCTCAACCAACAGCGCACTAAACCTGCTAAAGAAGTGCATATCGGTGACGAATTGACAATTCGCACTGGTTATGTTGAGCGCACTGTGATTGTGCAGGCACTTTCTAAACAACGTCGTGGTGCTCCAGAAGCTGCGTTGTTATATAAAGAAACACAGGAAAGCATCGAACGCCGTGAACAAGCTGCCGATTTACGTCGTCAAGCAGCGGCGTTACGCCCACAAGGGGCGGGACGTCCGACAAAAAAAGAACGTCGTCTGATTCACAGTTTTACTCAAAAATAAGGTAAGGCAAATAGGTGTCCAAGATAAATCTTGGACTCCGACAAGTTTAGGAGTCCAAGCAAGCGTAGGGTCAATGCCATTGGCGTAGGGGCCCCTACGAGAAATCACGGTCCATGTAGGGGCAATCCTTTATGGTTGCCCTGGGGCGTTGGTGGCATTGAAGCGTAGGGTGCGTCCCACGCACCAATTTACTCCTACCGGTTGCCCTGGGGCGTTGGTGGCATTGAAGCGTAGGGTGCGTCCCACGCACCAATTTACTCCTACCTAATAAGCGGTGCGTAGGACGCACCCTACACTTGCTGCTTAAAACCGTGGCAGGATGTTCACTGAGAGACAAAAAATTATGGGCGGCACAGGAACGCTTGATATTAAAATATCACAACTGATAAGGAGTTAATAATGGAGAATATGCAAAAAAAGATAACTGCCTATCTTTATTAGATGACATTCCCCTGTTAGTTATTGAACCAGCAAGCGTAGGGTGCGTCCCACGCACCAATTTACGCACGGTTCTTCGTTTCCTCCTACCTAATAAGCGGTGCGTAGGACGCACCCTACACTTGCTCAAAGAAAAATAAGGTGCTGTGAAAAATCCTATTTCTTTAAGAAATAGGATTTTTTAAGCTTGACAAAATTAGGTTATTTTTAATATCCGTAAAGCGGCACATGCGGCACCATAACCATTATCTATATTAACCACCGTAATACCTGAACTACAACTTGCCAATAGTGCGTTTAACGCAGTATGCCCTCCTTTAGAGACGCCATATCCCACCGAAGTTGGCACCGCAATAATCGGTTGAGAAATCAGTCCGCCTAACACAGTAGGCAACGCGCCTTCCATTCCTGCAATGGCAATAACAACAGATGTGCTTTGTATTTGTTCAAGTTTCTCGGTTAAACGCCACAAGCCTGATACGCCTATGTCAAATAAGTTTAACGAATTTTTGCCATAATAGCTTAAAGTTCTGATTGCTTCGTAGGCGACTGACAGATCAGAACTCCCAGCACAAAGTACGGCCACTTTTTTGTCTTGAGATAGGCTATGTTCAGGAAAATTAAAAAATGCAGTATTCGATATTGAACAATACTCTATCTTTTTTTGGATTAAAGAATCTATTTGATTGAGTTTATTTTCTGAGAGTCTTGTCAATAGACAATGTTTATTTTTTTTCAGAAATTGTTTAAGTATTTCATTGACGAGTACGCCCGTTTTAAACTCGCAATAGATCGCCTCCTCTAAGCCAATACGTGAAAAACGATCAAAGTCTAATTTTGAGTGATTATCTTTCATCTTAAAAAAGCACTTCCTCTTTTATAAGAAGCTATAGAACAATCGTCACCAAACAGGCGGAGAGCCAGTGAATTTATATTTTTCCGCTCTATGTCTTTTAACTTCTCAAGCGTTATCTGATCGAGTTCAATCGTAATTTTCTCTTTTTGAACCCGGCACCTAACGGTATCAACGTCTATCATGCTTTTAATAGCCGATTCGCATTGTGAAATTAATGATAACGTTTCTGGAATAATACGAATGCCAGTTTCTACCCGACTAGATAAACAAGGCGATGCTGGCAAATCTTGTATGTCAGACAAACCGAAATAATTCGCCAAATCTCTAATTTTTTCTTTATTGACACCAAGCCTTATCCAAGGATGTTCAACCTGAAATAGTTTGGCGGCATCAAGCCCCGGACGATAATCAGACAAATCGTCAAGATTTGCACCAGAACAAATAACGCCATTTTCTGTTTCAGAGATCGCTTTATATAAATTTGTTTTGCAATAAAAACAGCGATTCACCGGATTATTGACATAAGTCACATCATCAAATTCGCCTGCATTGATTAAAACTAAATGCCAAGCGTGTTTATCAGCATACGCCTTTACCCGCTGAGTGGCACCATCTGGAACGGCTGGCGATATCGCATGATAGATTTTTGTCTGACTAAATATCTTATGAGCGACATAAGCTAATGTCATACTATCAACACCACCACTTACCGCAATCAACAATTGATTATACTTAGAATAGCTTTTTTCAAATTGTTCCAAGATTAATTTCATTAGATTTGTCCCTTTTTAATTGTAGGGTGGATATTTTCGTTGTTTCGGGAATGAGGGACGATTTCCCGAAACCGTTGTGGCGACTGAGTTTAGCGTAGCGATCTTCGTTTAGCTTCGCTGACCAGAGGAGCGGGAAATCCGCGCAGCGAAATTCCCGAAACAACTTTTGCCTCGAAAACTGTTATTTTTTCGAGATAATTGAAGGGTGCCCTAATTCAACTGAATTTTTTAACTTTGTTCTGCCGGCAAAAGAGGAACAAACTGAGTTTAAATCATCAATATCCACTTTAGCCGTTGTTTCATTACCTCTATCGACACAT